>JBEKEY010000029.1:0-41664 GCA_050013595.1 Thermoplasmata archaeon
GAGCGTTTCCGCCGGAACCTCGATGTCGGCGAGCGACATGCCGAAGGAGAGGATGAACTGGCGGAGCGCGTCCATCGAGATCCCGCGGCGGACGAGCGAACGAAGCGACCAGGTCCTTGGGTCGGCGAAGCCGTCGTAGAGGCCGGACCTCACTTCCTTGTACGCCTTGCTCTTCGCTACCTTCGCCTCGCGGACCCGAAGGATTCCCCAGTGAAGGAAGGGAGGTCCGGGGATGCCGAGGAGGTCCCAGATGTACCGCTGCATGCGGTCCTCCATCACAAGGTCCTTCCCCCGCAGGACGTGCGTGACGCCGAGCTCGATATCGTCGACCGCCCAGGAGAACTCGAGCATCGGCCAGACCCGGTACTTCCGTCCCACTCGGGGATGATCGATGTCGCTGATCCGGAGGAGGACGCGGTCGCGGAACGCCGGATCCGGGTCCGCCATATCGGTACGGAGCCGAAGGACGGCCTCCCCCGGGCCGTAGCTGCCTCCGAGCATCTTCTCCCATTCCTCGATCGTCTCCGAGACGGCCTGGGAACGCTCGGGGCAGGCGACCCCGGCGACACGGTTCTTCCCGAGGAGTTCCTGCGGGCAACGGCAGACGTACGCACCGCCCTTGTCGATGACCCGTCGGGCCCAGGGATAGAAGGAGGGGATACGATCGGATTTGTAATAGACAGCGTCCGGTCGAACTCCGGCGAGTTCGCAGTCGCCTGTGATCAGGTCGAAGAACTCGGTCTCGATGCGCTTCTCGGCGGAGCCGATCGTGTCGTCAAAGACGAGGAGGAGCTTACCGTTGTACCGTTCCCGGTACAGTTGGTTGACGAAGAGCATCCGAGAGTTGCCGATGTGCAGAACGCCGCTCGGGAACGGCGCCATTCGAAGGACCACCTTTCCGCGGACCGCGCCGAGCAGTTCGGGGAAGTCGGGAGCCTCGCTCCTCGCCGCCCTCGGTGGCGCGGCGGTAGGACCCCCGAGAGTCGCGAGCCGGTCCTCGATCTCTGCGGGGGGGAGGCCACGGATCTCGGCGACGATATCGGATACAAGGGAGCGGACTAGGTCGGCCTGGGGTCGAAGCGTGGGGTCCGTGGCCAGCAATCGACCGACGATTGGTCCAGCCTGGGCGGCCCCGTCGTGAGCGAGGGCATTCTCCAACGTCAGCCGTCGGGCGCGAACCTCGACCTCCGGCGGGAGCACCACGAGGGCGCCGACCTTCCGGCGGGTTAAAGGGGTTCCCGGTGGGAGACCGTCTCGGGAGAGGCACGAGATCGGCCCGGACGTGACAACGCCTCCGCGACCGCTTCGGCGAGGGTGATCTCTCCCTGTAGGACGCGGTGCGCGCTCGACCGAGAGATCGTGAGCCGGCCCCCGCTCCCCTCCCGGCTGAGGCGCTGCAAGTTCGCGACGTCGCCGGGGGTGAACGTGAGAGGTATCGGTTCCCGTACCGGCCGGCCCCGGGAACGGGCTATGGAGCGGGCCGCGGCAGCGTCCCGGGGTCGCCGGTGGCCCCGAGGAGTGGTTCCCTGTTCGTCCACCAGTTCGACCGATCGTTGGTGTTCGAGCAGGGAATTGACGATGCGATTACGGGTCGGCGGGTCGCCCTTGCCGACCCGGAAGAGTACCGGACGCGATGGGAATCGATGCCGAAGGTGGCCCGCAAGCGTTCCGGCCGTCTCGGGAGATTCAAGCTCGCCCTCGCCGAGAAGAGTTGCTCCGGCAAGGATCGAATAACCCGGTCGAGGGCCCGGGTCGATCCCTACGATGATCGCCTCCGCCGCGTCGGCCGACTCGAGCGCGTGACGGACCGCGGCGGCCAAGCTTCGGCGGTCCACGGTCTCCCCGACAGTGAGCACGTTCGAGTGCGAGATCAGCGGCGCCTCCGCGCTCGACGTGAGCACGGCGGCGACCTGATCGGGGATCCGATCGCCGGGAAGAAGGCTGATGGTCGGAACGCGTCGCTCGCGCAAGAATCCCGCGAGCTCATGATAGAGCCCGGGGTCCCCAGTCACGAGTGCGACCGTTCGATGTCTCACTGACCCCCCTGACGGTGATATACGCCATTAACCTTGCCCCCGCTCGTGCTGGTCTGTCTCCACTGCGGCGAGCTTGCCAACGACGGCGCACTGTTCTGCACGAAGTGCGGCTTCACGCTGCCTCAAGTGGATGCCGGAGCGGGAGTCAATCCGAACCTCGCGCCACGTCCGTCGAACCTTCCTGAGAACGCTCCCGCTCCGACACCGCCTACCGGTGTGCCGTCGCCGACCCTGCCGGGACCCCCGGTGGGTTTGCCACCAGTGTACCCCCCAGGAGGGTACGCACTTCTCTCCCCTCCCGTTCCCGGCGCCGTGGGCCCCATGCCCCCGCCTCCCGCGGGCAAGTACTGTATTCGATGCCGAACCGTCATCAGCCGCGTCGCTGTTTATTGCCCAGTATGCCAGCAGCCCCAATCGTGAAGCGCACGGGGCGCAAGGGACGCCGGACCGGGACCATGGTCCGGATCGCCCGCGAGCGGGTTTCCGACTTGTTCGCGCTGGCCGAGCGGGAATCGCTCAACCGCCACCCGCAACTCGCCGACCGGTACGTGACCCTCGCCCGTCGCATCGGCATGCGCTACAACGTTCGTCTCTTGCGCGAGTATCGGGAGCTCTATTGTCGGGCGTGTTCGACGTATTGGGTGGAAGGTCGGACCGTGCGAACGCGTCTGCGAGCCGGACGACGAGTGAGAACCTGTCTCAAGTGCGGGCACCAACGTCGAACGTTGTCCCGGGTTTCGCGGTTGCCCGACGTCAAACGCTCCGACGCGAGGCCGCGCCCGGCCCGGCGCGACGAGGGAGCCCTCTCGATACCAGTCCCCGATGAGCCCGACCTTGTGGACGAGGAAACGGAAGACGAATAAGGCCGGCCGACTCCTCGGCCCGGCGAAGCCGGGGTGGCCGAGCGGCCAAAGGCGGCAGACTCAAGATCTGCTCTCGCAGGAGTTCCCAGGTTCGAATCCTGGCCCCGGCATTGAAACTTTCTTCATATCCTAGACAAGTCTCCCTCGAGCGTGGCCGATCCGCCCCGACCCGCGCCGGACCCCCTCTCCGACGTCCACATGATCGGCCAAGTGGTCGAAAACAGGCTCCGACTGCTCGGGTCCGACGAGTCGCTCCCAGGCGAGGGACTACTGTCCCGTGAAGCGCGCGACGCGATCCTGGAGTTCGCTCGATCAAAGAAGGGCGAGGTCAGCGACCTTCGGTTCCGGACTTACCTCGTCCGGCTGCCCCAGGTGGCAGCGCGTCTGGGAGAGGAATTCCTCCGACCCACAAAGAATACACCGTCTCGGTTCAAGGAGGCGTTCCCGGAGAAAAGGCATCCGGGGGACTCGAAGGGGTACGAACAGTCCTCTCGTGAGAGCTCGTGGTACGTTGCTCGGGCGTTCTGGGGATGGTGGTTCGAGCGGAAGGACGAGGACATCCCACGGTTCCTTAGGATCAAGTTCCCGAAGAACGGCCATGAGAAGATCCGGGCTGATTCACTCCTATCGCGGGACGACGTCCTCCGAATGGCCTCCCAGGCGCTGAATCAGCGGGACAAGGCGTGGATCTGGTGCCTCTACCAGTCTCGCCTCCGTCCTGGCGAGCTGTTCGGTCTTCGTCTGCGCGATGTGGTCCTGCACGACGGATACATCGAGCTCCTTCCCCATAGGGAGAAGGGGAGCGTCGACCGGCCTGCCCCGGTCTACGAGGACGCTGTGCCAGCGTTGCTCGCCTGGCTCGACAGTCACCCGCGGAAGGGCGATCGCGAGGCCCCGCTCTGGGTGGGCATTCATGGTCGTGGTCAGGGACGAGCGGTCAGTTTCCGCTCGATGTACAACATCACCATACATGCAGCTCGTCGGGCCAAGCTCGACAAGCCGGCCTACCCCTACGCGTTCCGCCATGCTGGGATCACCGAGCTCGCGAAGGACCCACGCATCTCGACCGCCGTCCTGGCCGCTGCCGCCGGATGGGTCCCCGGTTCCCGGCGAGCCCAGACCTACGTCCACCTCGCGAACAAGGACGTCACCGCGGCGTTGAACCTGAAGTACGGGATTGAGCCCACCGCCGAGGACAACGCACTGCCCGCGGCTCACCCTCCCCGGCAGTGTGGCCGGTGCCACACGATGAATCGACCGAGCGCGAGTTTCTGCACCACCTGCGGAGGACCTCTCGATCTCACCGCGCTCAATGAGCGGGAGGCGGAAGAACAGAAAGAGCATCGCATCTACACCGCGATGCTTCCCCGGGGAACCGACCGGGCAGAGCTTCGGGAGGCCACCGCCTTCCTCGAGAAGACGGTGTCCGAGATTCTTCGGCGGGAAGGGATTGTGGTCCGTCAGTCAAGCGAGGCAGAACAGGATTCCAATAGGATCAAACGGGAGCGCGCTGCGCAGCGACGGACGGGTCCCCGATCCCCACCTGACCGTACGACCAGTGCCCCCAATCGAGCTCGCAAGCAACCCACGCGCTCCCGTCGAGCGCCGGCCTCGCCTTCTGAGTGACCGAGTCAACGGCAGCTGATCCTGTTCGGCTCCCTCGTCCGCTCCTCCCCGCGGAGCTACGTGCGATGCCTGTTGGACATACTTTCGCGACGCGATGATTGCAAAAGAAGCAGATTGGAACTAAGATAGGGTTGCAGAGGTGGCTTTCCGAAACAGTTCAAATTCCCTTCGGCGGACATAGTCCGTCGAGAGTTCGCAGTCAATCAGCTCAGGAATCAGTCACCTCGCATGCAGTCGGACCTGGACAATTCGCGGCTCGGACGGTCCAAGAACTCGGTCTACCTCGGGGTCGGACGCTGACGGAGCTGAGCACTGAGTTGCTGGGTGAATAAACTCAAGTCTCCTTCTCCGAACTTCTGTTTCATTACACTTACCATGGCTCGACAGCCAATGAGCCTTTTCGCGATTTCATCAGCCCGGGGGTGAATCAGAATCAGGTGTGAATTATCCGTGCTGTTTCTTAGGAAGATATCCCTAATCACTCGGTCGCCGAATGAGTACCCGACCACCACCCAGTTCGGGTCTTGGGCAAGTTCTCGATTCAACAGCTGATACATCGTCAAGTAAGGTTCCGTGTACAAGGTCTTCTCCTCAATCGGGTACAACATAACCTGTCCCCTGAACTTGCGACCGGTGTAAGTTCTCATTTCCTGGGGAGGTTCTTGGTGCTCTGTCAACCCGTATCGAGGGTCATCAAGCCATGTTATTGAGCCGTGGAGTTTGAAGAGCCGAAATCCCTGGGGTTGACGGAGTCGCTCGGGTTGGGATACATTCATCCTGGCGACGGAATCGTATGCGAAACCAGTTTCGAGGCCGACCTCTGCGACATCGACCCAGAAATGCTCGAGGACGGCGTCGTAGTTTGTGGTAAACATGGCTCCGACGCTTTGGTAACTTCTCTTTCGCCCTCCAAACCCCGGGCCGGGAATCGCTGAGTATGCCCGAAAGAGCGCGTCGTAAACGCGGTCAATCTGTGGTGATTGACCGTCTGGGATTTGGCAAGACCGTTCAACGAACGTCTCGAATCGCTTTCGCAACGAACTTGCGGTTGAAACGGTGTTGGCATCAGGCTTCTCAATCCTGAGGGGCGGAGATCCAGCCGATGGACTCTGGCCTTTGGACAAGGTCGCTGCCCTAGTCGCGTGATACATCGCTGATACTCCCATCCGATCGGGAGACCAATCAATAATCGAATCAACGACGGTAAACACGGCCTCGAGATCGGTCGGCCGTTCCAAGGTTACGGCAAGAAATTCGCAGATGTCTTTGTAGAGCGAGCGTTCGTCCTCGGACCCATTACTCTTGAGGGCTTCCTCGAATTTGGGAACCATCGATTGCATTGTAGGGATGCCGAATGGCGAGGATGCCCCTGCGCCGAAAAACGAAAGGACCATGCGCTCTCGGGAGTCCGGGAGGGCATGCCAAGTCATTAAGTCCGCGCGGCTTGTCCGGCACGATTCTCACTTCCGAGAAAACTAAAGCGATTCTTCTATCCAAAGCGCGCAACAACTGTTACACCCACGCCAATGTCCCCCTCTGACCCCTGAGCGCTAAGATGCTGGATCACGGTCGCGAAGGGAACAAATCAAGAGAACTTCAGCGTTAACAACCGATGTCATGGCAGAGCGAACGGCGACGAAAAAACCGAGAATCATCGCTCTCGAGGGTGCTGACGGTGTTGGCAAGACGACACTTGCCAATCTTCTCACACTCCGGTTGCGGAGCCACGCGTCCACAGGTAGCGTGATTTCACTGTCCTTCCCTGGGAGAGAACCCCACACACTCGGAGATTGGGTCTACCGGGTGCATCACGGCCGGAGGGGACTCGCTCAAGGATTCAAGCGCCAGTTATCCCCGGCCGCAATGCAGCTTCTTCACGTTGCGGCCCACATCGATGCGATTGATACTCGAATCGCCCCGACCCTTGAAAAGCGCGGATCGAGGGTGATCCTGGACAGGTTCTGGTGGAGCACCTACGCGTACTCTCGCTTAGAAATGAGTCGAATGGAATCTGAGTCTATTGTAACGTTTGAGCGGAACCGCTGGTCTATGCTGCCTCCCCAGGTTGTTGTTTACCTCACACGGGAGGCCAGCCTGAAGCCGGCTGAGTTGAGTCGCGCTACTCAGTTGCGCCTAAACCGTTACTACGAGGAGGTTATCGCCCTGGAGTCGAGTGGCGAGACAACTGTACTACGTCTTGATAATGACGGCACTATTGAGTCAACATGGCATCGGTTGCGCGACCTCTTGGCCGCGTAGATCTAGCCGATGACCTCAACGAGCTCGGTGTCGACAGTGTCCTAGCCCACTTGGATAAGGAGCGACTGAACCAGTTCTGGACTTTCGTCGCGAAGCGCCAGGACATTTGGTTTCGACGATTCGTCCTTCGCCGTCCGCCACCCTGGACGATGGACCCAATCCTTGCGTCGAGTCATTTCACGAACGTTTATCGGGAACTTGACCCGGGCACGCAATACGCAGTTGAACACATACTCGAGCGGGATGAAACGGCGGCAGACCGAATTTTCAATGTGATGATATACCGGCTTATTGGGAGGGAGACGTCCCATGAGTCGCTCGGATTTCAGCATGTTTCCCAGTATAGTGCGTCTAGCGCTGACTCAAAGTTGCATAAACTGAGGAGACGAGGGGTACCCCCATTCACTGCAGCCTACGTCGTGAGCGGATACTCGCACGTGGGGGGGAGAGACAAGATTGAGAATGTGTGCAGACTATTCGAAACACTCAGCGACAGATTCGATGACCTATACTCGGAGCTCCGCCGGGCCTCTACACCGTCTGAAGCCTTTGCCGTCATGGTCAAGCAGGAGGGGTTTGGGAGCTTTCTCGCATTTCAGATTCTGGTCGATCTGATGTATCCGCTGCGGCGAGAGGGTGGACGACCACTTTTGCCATTCCCTCAGAACGAGTGGGCCCGCGCGGGTCCAGGTGCCAGGAAGGGAATAGCGATTCTTGCCGCTGGCGCGCCGGTTGTCGAGCTGCAAGTCATGCAAAGCCTCCGAATCTCTCAGGGTAGCGAATTTGATCGGCTCGGGCTGGGATTCCACTTCCTCCTGGACCCGAATCAACAGCCGATACCAATTTCTCTGCCGAACATCCAGAACTGCTTGTGCGAATTCTACAAGTACGTAAAGATTCAGGAAGGACGAGGTCGCGCGCGCCGGAGATTCGACCCATCAGAGAGGGCGCGACTAGCGCGGAGCATCGAAAGCTATGCTAGCCTCACTTGCAAATGATTCTGTTCTCGGGAAAGAGCGCGGACGAAGTCTGGCTTGAGACGGTGCGACGGATACTCGCCGACGGGAGCGAACAAGCCAGTCGTTCGGGTCTCACGCGTGAACTCGTCCACGTCGGTTTGACGGTCTCCGACCCTCGAGACAGGGTCGTATTCTCTCGACCGATCAACCCCGCATTCGCCGTCGCCGAAGTGATTTGGATTCTGGCGGGCGCGAACGATACAGATTTCGTGAGCTTTTGGAACCCTCGGATGCGGCGATACGCGGATGCGGGGAATCCCGCTCTCCTCCACGGCGCGTATGGATTGAGACTAGGAAGCCAGCCCAACGTTTCTGGGCCAATCGCATCTGCTTTGCGGCACGAAAGTCGCTCGTTCGGTTTCGAGAGAGACCAACTTAGAGGCGCGGTTGAGGCACTCGGAGTGTCACCTGATAGTCGTCAAATCGTTCTTCAAATCTGGGACCCACGCACGGACTTCCCGAATCCCGCTCCTGCATCCAAAGACGTGCCCTGCAACCTTCTGAGCCACCTGATGATTCGACGCGGAAAGCTAGAGTGGCTCCAAGTTATGAGGTCCAACGACGCAGTTTGGGGCCTCCCGTACAACTTCATCCAGTTCACCTCGTTGCAGGAAATCCTAGCGGGATGGTTGGGTGTGCCCATAGGATCGTACAACCATGTTAGCGATTCCCTACACGTCTACGAAAGGCATTGGCGTTTGCTCGAGAACTTGCCGACCGTCCCATATCGCATTGCCTCGCTTCCCGCCCCTCTCAAGACCGCTTCTTACAAGGAATGGGAGGAAGTCTTCCTACCACTCCTCGACTGTGCAGTTCGACTCACTAAGACGAGCGACCGCTCGGAGATCGAAGGTATATGGACGGGAAGCTCAGGACGCCACCCGGGCTACGACCAGCTGCTTGCAATACTCTGCGCGGAAGTCCTGGCAAAGTGGGGCCACTCCGAATCTTCCCACAAAATGATCCAAAATGCTGGTGACTACTGGATTGAGAGTTGGACCCAATGGGACGACCTGAAGAGCGCTGACAGAGCAGACGCGCCGAACTGACTTTCAAACACGCATTGGGTGCTGAAGGCCCCGCTGGGCAAGCCACATGCTATGTTCCCTCGAAATGGCTCGCTCAGCCTCTTCGATAAGAGATCTGAAGGACTCGGCGGTAGCCGTCAATTGAAGTTCCGTCGCAATTCTCCTTAGCTCAGATTCGGCGTTCCGGTATGGACCTACCAACCCGCTATACCTTCGAGCTTGACCCCATGCCAGGATTGCGGCAATCAGCGTCGCGAGAAGGGCAAACACTGGCAGTCCGGCGACAAGTCCGAGGGCTACGAACACGATTCCGACCACGAAGCCAAGAATTCCAAGCCCGAGGATAACATACTCGAGCAGGTTGGCGTGGCGCTCATTATCAGTGGCCTTTTGAGAGTACCAGTCGATTTGTCGGGCTAGACGGTCCTTTACGTACAAATCTCGAACTACGTTCCACGGGAGATTTCGAATACGGGTCAGTTCCGAGAGCGCGGCAGTGTCGTCTAGTGCCGTAGAATCAGTGTGCGGTGGGCGATAAGACGAGAAAGTTCCTACAATTCCCTGAGTGCGCTCCAGAAAGGTCTTCAAGGCCGCCGTGTCATCCCCGCTAAACTCCCCGACTCGCAGCGCGAATCTCCATGTCAGGGACTTTAGGCTCTCGCGAATCGCTCGCATCGAGAACCACTTCTGTTCAAGCTGTCGACTAGATCCGAAGTAGGTCAGTAACACGCCAATTGCGAACAATCCTGCGACCGCCCAAAGAATGACTGGAGTCTTCGCGATGCCGAAAATTGGAAGGACCGCCAGAACAGCCGCGCTAGAAGTTAGAATAAGTTGGATTGCGAAGAGTCTGAAGTGCGCACTCTCCGCTGCTATCGCCCCTCGGTTATACGAATCAAAGGTCGGCGGATACTGCATCTCTTCTCGTAGATCTTCGATGGATTAACATCACGCTAGGTACGCGCACAAGACGCGCCTCCCGCGGGTTGGTTCCGGATTGCTTGGATTCTCCCGGCGGCTGCTGCAGTGCGTTCCACGGCCTCGCCAAACATGTGAGGTTTCCACGGAATTACTTCGCCCCCCGCCGCTTCGATAGCCTTTCCAACCGGGGAGTCAGGGTCAGGCGGTGCATCGTGACCGGGCAGCAGAATCCCTAGAACTCCGTTTGGTTTGGACTTGCTCAGACTCTCTTCGACCTCCCAAGCAACCCATCCACTGCGATCCGTGTCGTCTCCAATCAGAACAACGGTAACTGATGTTCCGTTCAGTTGTTCCCGAATCTTCGATTTGATGTAATCCTCGTTTGTGCTATTCACCGGGTCGAGAAGGTGTCGACCGACAAACTCGAAATCGACGTTCCTGTTCCATTGGAGAAGTGCGAATCCTTTTGCCTGCATCTGGTCCGTGTAGCTTGCCGAAATGAATATTCGTCTGGTCAAAGTCAACACCCCGGTCGAGTCATTTCGGAGCTCTATCGTCGGGAATGCCGTGGCTAGCTCGTCCAGAGTGCCGGGCAGTAGACTCGATGCGCGCACGCGCGAGCTCCACTTCCTCCGCTGCCGAGGGCCGAAGCGTCTCCAAGCTCCCGCAATTGGGGCAGGAGCGAAGGCGAGAAACATTGGGAAAAGCGTGGTTGCACTTCTGACAGGTCCACCATCCGGTCGAGGAACTGTTTCCTGAAACAGCGGCCGATGCGGGGTCGTGAGGAGAAAGATACTTCGAGGCTGCTTCCCAATCGAATTTCTCCAATCTGCTCCAACCGATGTATCTGTATCCACCGTACTTGAGATTGAAACGCTCGAGGCGATCAATCTCTAAGAGATACTTCGGGAGAGCATTGACGTGCCTCTTGATCATCCGACGAAGGAGGCGTGCATCTTCTGCCGCAAGAAGTACGGGGGAGCGCGCGTCGCTGCGAATCCTAATACCCAACTCTCGACCGGCTCTGGCAATCGGTATGGGCTCAGCCAGAAAGTGTCCCTCTTTAGCCGCGAGCGCCACGTCCCGTGCCCCGGTGAGGCCCAGGTTGGCATACCACCCGATGCGATAGTAACCTGTGATCCCCCTCTCCTGCGCTCGAGTCGTGACAAAGAAAAGGAAGGGAGACCCGCGCTGGACCATCGTCCAGCGCATGGCACGAGCACACGTTGAGAAGAGGCCGTAGGTCAGAGTCTCAAGATTCGGATCGCTCTTGTTGTCTCGCGGTTTCGTAATTCCCCTTACTGGGAGCGGGCTTAGGTCGTCACTATAGTAGAACGATAGGGGAGAGGGGGCGTCGTTGTTAACCCTAATTTCCTGCCAGGGGGGGGCCGGGGGACGTAATGACCTGATGTTATTGGCAGACACCTTCCCCCCGAATTCGGATTGAAGCGCCTATCCCTTACTGACGCTCCCAATGAGGGAAGCGAAAGGTCGATGAAAAGTCTTGGCTTAGCGATTCCATGCGCATTCACCATTGGCGCGTTCCTCTCCTTCGAAGGCGGGATACCCCACTCGGGGACCCGGAGCCGGGGGCCTTCACCTACCATCGTGTGCCCCCGGGAAATCATGCAGTTCGCAACCTCAGTCGTCCCACGGGGGAGATCGTGGGACGAATCACACATCGACCTGAACTGTCCGTGGGTGCAATCAACCTTGCACTCACGCTGCCGTCCGCAATATTGGCGAGACGTTGAGCTTCACAACGCTCGATCAGGATGTCTTTCCTGCTACCCTAATCTCGAGCGCGGCCTCGCGCGATGATGCAGCCTTCGGGTTTCGTGATGGAGTCGCCACACGACCGAGGCTGCCCGTCTTCCGTCGTACTTGCATCCATCCAACCACGGCGCCTTCGAATACCGGAGCCTATCTCTAAATTCGCGTGCCTCGGAATCGACCTTCCGGATGTCTCGAGTTCTTACCCAAGTTAGAGCGATAAATTGATGGGCAGCGAAAATCGGTTGAAGTTGGTCTGAAAGCTGCTCGATATGTCGCTGCCTCGCCGTCCAAAGGCCACTGATAATCCCCGCGGTTAGCTTGTTGTCAGTACGGATGTGAATCGGTGCATCCGAGTACATGTGGCCAGCGCGCAACCCCTCGATTGCAGCGGCCAGCTCGGCATGGTTCGGACCTTGCCCATTCCGGTCGGCGTAGGCGCGTTTGGCTCTGAAGTCTCCCCACTCACGAAGTTCCCAGGCAATCGCGCGGATGCCTGAATCGTAGTCATAAGAAGCGTCTGCGTCGATCTCGATCGCATACTCGCTGCGGTGAAATATCGGGTCCCCGCGAACCTGAACCATTAGCCCTTGGACAGGTTCTCTAACGGCATCGAACGGCTCCTCCGCTGCGAACACCGAGGGGCGTCGCCTGGACAACATCGTGAACCTGAGTCATGCCAATCGATATCCACCGAATCACGTTATCCGCGCGAAGCGTGAAGAGCTGCAACGGTCATTGCACCAAGCCACTAGAGGGTGGGATTCACTAGTCAAGTCACCAACGAGGGCTCGCCTGGTGCTCCTCAGTGAAAATGCGACCAACCGGGACGGAGCCGAGGCTCAGATCGTATTCGCCCTCCCACGGAGACAAGTTCACGAGCGACTGTCCCTATCATGGTCTCTAACACCTTGGCTGCTGCAACTTGAAACTCAGCCGTCTTGGTCCCACCGCCGACCGTGACTAATGGAAGCCGGCGCTCATACGAAATCGATCCCCAGCCTTGCCTGAGGGATGGCGTGGGCTTCTTGGACGCAATAGTCAATCGTGGGGTGAATCCCCTCGGTAAGGGCGGCGAAAGTTCCCTCCAAACGGACCCCCAAACTCGTACCGTAATACCGGCGGGCTCGTTGCGGTGCGCGGCGCTAATCGCATAAAAGAGGTCACCCGCAAACCATTGGGCGACTGCGCCTGTTGAAGAAATCTTGATGCGAAGCTCACCGGCGTCGGACTGTCGCGCGACAACGCCAAGAATCCCACCGGAGGCGGTCGCCCGTAACTCCTTCTCGATCGCAGGGAGGACGTCATCCTGACAGAACGGATCCTTCCAACCGCCACACATGCCTGACGTCGACTCAAGATCATCAGACGACTTCACTCGTAGCGGCGCGGGGGTGTCAACCATTAGGATTTCGGTCCCTCCGCCTTTATGACCAAAGGCGGGCCAGACCGCGTTCTCGGCTGTCGGGCCTAGGTAGGAGTTGCCTTGGTTGTCGAGCAACCGAATTCTGGCAGGAATGTTGACGAGATTCCTCCACCTCGGTGCATACGTAATCGACAGAATCTCCTGAGCAATCGCGGGCTCGAGTAGGGAATCGAGGCTGAGGAAGACGACTGGGAGATCATGAACCCAAGCGCCCCGACGGTAATCGAAGCTGAGGAATCTCTCGCCAGCGGTTAGTGGAATGCTGGGCAACGGCTTGAGAGAATACCGGAAAGCCTTCACAAGGAGGATTAGGAGAGGCTCGATTTGAACCCATTTGACCGTGTGGGCGTTAGTGCTGCGTTTCAATCAGGATCTTGCTTGGCGCAATTGTCACTACGGCTTCCTCCAGGGAAGTCTAACCAGGTGCTAGGGCTCTTGCACCTACACGCAGGGGCCGACATGTGGGAACGGTCGGTGGGAGCAAACACTCCCGACAACGATAACTCTGGGAACAAGGCTTTTCATCACAAGTTGGTCCAGTTCCGCGATGGACTTCTTCCTCATTGCGGTCTCCACTAAACATAATCTCGAACTGTGCAAGCGTCATGCTTTGGCAGGGTTTCCGTCGACAGAAAACGGAGCATGGGCATTCTCGGACATCCGTGTAGGGGACTTTCTCTCCTTCCTATACGGCGCTCAGGTCCACAACTTCTATCGGGTCAAACGTAAGGTTGCAATCGTCTCTCGGGATCAGACTATTCTCCCCCCTTGGCCGCCACTCACCTTCCGGGAGACCGGCCGGACGGTTGACTTTCCTTTCCGCCTTGAACTTGAGCCGCTGCGGGAATTCATCCAATCCATCGCCAAAACCGAATTCTCCTACGTGTCGGAGAGTTTACTCTGCAGAGGTGGTTATTGGAAGACACATTTCCAGGCCGATCAAACGACCCTTGGTGCTGTGGCGTCAATGGGGAAACCCGCCACAACCGTTGCGCCTGAATTGGACTTGCCCCCGCATGAGGAGTTTCAGCCTCTGTTCGCCAGGACAGTCAAGGGGCAGCCTCCGAGGGTCTTCCGACTGCGAGAGATTCTGATTCAGTCACTGGCTAGGCAGAAACTGAAGGACCCTGCAATTCAGGCCGCACTTTACGCTGGGAGTCCGTCACAGAACGGATCGCACCCGACCTTGGAGGTACTCGGGGAGAAAGGAATTCCGGAAGGCCTGATCGATATCCTCCTCAAGGACCCTCACCCCACTGACCAACTGCGCGAATGGATCCTCGAGGTCAAGGTTCACAGGCCGGCTCGGGCCGACGTCGCCCAGCTCGTTCACTATGTTGAGGTTCTCGGCCCCGATTGCATCGGCGCTGCGCTGATCGCTCCAGAATTCCCGTCCTCAAGAACCCTGCGACCCCCATCGGTGCAATTCGTACGTTACGACTTCGGGGGACTCGACATCGGGAGCCCTCACACGTTTGCCGAGTTGGAGGGCCACTTTCGGCTGGAAGTCGAGACGGCATCGCAACGCAGGCTTGGCTAGGACCCTTCCCCCAATACGCCTCCCCTCCCACCGAAACTACGTCAGCGACGGGGTCGACCGGAACAGATTGAGTCTACCGGATCAAGGGCTACTGATACTTGATGAACTCAGCCATCCGCCATTCAGCTGCTGATGGGGCCGGGTAGTTTGCGGAAGAGGTCGGGAGATTAGGCAGTCGCTTGCCTTCCCAGCCCAGGACGTGGTTTGCGAGTGCCGAGGTCCTAAACTCCCTGTCCTCAGTGACGATTACTTTGAAGCTGCTGTCGAACGTCCATGCGTACCCGTCGAACAAGGCATGGTGGTTACTGCAAAGAAGGACACCATTCCGGACATCTCCGATGACGCCTTTGCGCTTCACTGGAATAACGTGGGCTGCCTCGAGTGCGAGGGGCCGCCCACGTAGGTGGAACCCGATCCCGCAAAGGCTGCACTTTTCGTGATACAGCTCTCGCAGGACTGATGCGAACCTCCTCTCTCTGAGGGTTCGGACAATCTCTTCAATTGGTGTCGGGGAGAACTCAAAGGGCACGAAAGGAGGGACGACCCCCTCCGGAAGGGGGTCGGCAGTTTCATTGATGGGCTCGCCTCTAATCACGAAGTGAGAGCCAGTAAAACCCTCGACGTATCCCAAGCCGAGAACGCGGTAGGCTGTCCGCTCCGAGACGTCCTTCGCGGGTCGGAACACTCCGACTGGGATCCGGTCCTTACGGCATTGTTCCAGACTCCGATTTGTCGCCAGGTTGGGGTCGAATTGACCCTTCTCACTTTGCGGAGAGTAGAGGTAGGTCCAAGAGCCGTCAGGATGAAATTCGGGTTCACGATCGGGATAGACTCCCTTCTTTGTCTGGCGGATCCAGAGGGCATGTTCGGATCGGGCAGGTTTGTAGATTCCCATCCGGGCCTTGAAACCAGGTAGTTCTCGGCGTAGTTGGCTTGCCGTGACAACCTCGCCCTCCCACTCTCGGATCTGCTCCAGATATCGCCTGCGCGCTGAATCGGGCAAGCTCGCTACACGGTCGGGCAAGGCCTCCGGGATCTGCTTGTAGGCTATCAGCGTTGTCGGACCGATGCCGGACTAGGGACGGGACTCAGTGGGGGTGGGTTCACTCCGTCCCAGCTACAAGCTCAAGAGGAAGAAATTGAGTTAGAAAATCGACCGTTTCCGCCTCCCCTTCGCGAAGTGGGTGTAACGCGTCTTACAGCTACCTTAACGCGATGGGGATTGTATTTCTGTCCCATGATGTTTGAAGCTTCCAACCGCAATTAGTCTACATTGGAGGCTCAAGATGGCAAAGAGGCCGGACGCGATCGACCTAGATGCAGAGCTGGAGCGGCAACTCGAGGGTACCGGTGACGTCGACCGGGTGCTGTCCTGGATTGCGAGGTTTTCACTTTGGGTCCCGCCGTCGGTCTACAGACGGATCCCGGTCGTTTATCCAGAGACGCGCCGCAGACAATCAAAGGAGAAGCTTCGCTCAGTCAAAGATGGACTGAGACTCTGGTCCAACGAGCCTGCCAGCGACGCGTTCTGGCTCGCCCGCGGCTCTTCACGAAACCACTACTCCAACTTTGTCGTCGGTCACATTTACGAGCTGAGTCCTTACGATCCTGCGCATTTCACGAATCTCGCAAACCTTGTCGCCTTACCGAAATGCCTTGACTCCTTTAGCGAATGGGAACCGGTCCGAAGCTGCCTGAAGTGGCATTCGTCCGAAGTCTATGGCTACACATTCCGGGGGACGGAGACCCCGCCGAGACCTCGGCGTGTACCCGCTGAACCTCCCTGGCAAGGAGCAGGGGACCTAACGGGGACAAAGCTGGAAGCGGTGGTCGCCAAGCTACAAAGTAGGCACGATTCACGGCCGTCATTTCATGCTCTGAGGGGACAATCTCCCGAGGTACGGCGGATTTAACGGCCCTACAGGCCCCTGCGGTCTGCACCTGGGTGTGTGTTACGCCTCTCACACCCAGCCCGAGCATCGTCAGTAGGGTCCGGTAGACCCAGGATGCCAGCTGAGGAGGGCGATGTTTTGACTAATGACGTGTGATGAACCGCTGGCAACTGATGGCGGCGACCAAGGATTCCTTCCGGCAGGAGTTGGAGTTACTCGTTCGCAAATTCGAGCAGGACAAGGAATACTATCAGACAAAGGGGTACGTGGAAGCCCAGACTCGGACTGATTTCATTAATCCATTTTTTGCAGCCCTTGGATGGGACATCGACAATCGCGCAATGGCCAGACCACATCTGAGGGAGGTCCTGGTCGAAAAGGGAGACACTGAGGGTAGACCGGATTACAATTTTAGAATCGACGGGAAGACTCGGTTCTACGTTGAGGCAAAGTCACCTTCTGAGTCTCTGGACTCAACCCGCCACATACTTCAGGCGAAGTCCTACGCGTATAGCAGCCGTACGGTCTCCGTCGTGGTGTTGACTGATTTCGCCGACTTCAAGGCATATGACGCGAGCCAGAAGCCAGATGAGCTGCACCCTGAAGCGGGACGAATCTTCTCGATTCCCTACCAATCCTTTGTGTCTCAGTTGGACACACTGTGGCAATTCTCAAGGGACGAGGTTGGAAAAGGCTCGCTCGAAAAGATTCTGCCCAAGGATCCGCGAAGTCGAAACCTCCGAATCCCGGTCGATGAGTCCTTCCTCGGGGACATCTCCAGTTGGCGACTCACGCTTGCGAAGGATATCCACAGAAAGGTTCCTGATGTCGGTCACCGACTGCTCAATGATGTGGTCCAGAGGACCCTCGACAGGTTAGTCTTCCTGCGGATGTGTGAAGACCGCAGAATCATTGAACAGCGGACTCTATACGAAATTGTCGCGACTTGGCGAGGGCAGGGCAAGCGGAAACCCATTCAATTGCTACTGAACCAGCTGTACCGCCAAGTCAATGAGGACCTGAACGGCGAGGTGTTCAAGCCACACGCTTGTGAGGAGGAACGGTTCTGGGTAGATTCCGAGATCCTAGCCAAAATCATCGAGAATCTCTACTTCCCTCGATCCCCCTATCGCTTTGATGTCATCGGAGTCGAGCTTCTCGGGAGCATTTACGAACGGTACTTGGGAAAGACTCTCGTTCAAACCGAGAAACAAGTTCGACTAGTTGAGAAACCCGAGGTGCGCAAGGCAGGAGGTATCTACTACACCCCTGGTTTCGTCGTAGACCATATCGTTCAGTGGACCGTGGGACGGGCAATCCAGGGGATGACCCCGGAGCGGATGGAGCGTTTCGCCGTCCTTGACCCTGCATGTGGTTCGGGGTCATTTCTGGTCGCAGCCTATCAGACCCTGATCGACTACCACGTGCAGTACTACGAGAATCATCCAGCGAAGGCCGGAAGAAGTACTCTATTCCCTACCCTCGTCCGCGACGGACTTCAGAGCCGCCTTTCTATCGAGAAGAAGGCCCAGATTCTCAAAAACACCATCTTTGGAGTCGACATCGACCCTCAGGCTGTGGAGATTACAATGATGAGTCTCTACATCAAGTGTCTTGAAGGTGAGATGCACCTTCCCGAGAATCGCTCCCTTCTTCCAAGTCTTCAAAAGAACGTCAGGTGTGGAAACAGCCTCATTGGCTCAGATTTCTTTGCGGAGAACGTTCACTCGTCCCCCGAAGCGAGGGAAAGAATAAATGCATTTGATTGGACAAGCGCGGACGAAGGGTTCGGCCGAATTTTGGACGGCGGAGGCTTTGACGTCGTTCTCGGAAACCCACCTTATGTCTCAGTTGAAAAGATCGACAAGGGTGAACTTCAGTATCTACGCGCCAAGTTCCCTTTAGTGAACTACGGAAGAAGCGACCTTTACCTGTTTTTCATGAATCTGGCAATGGACAGAACGGCCAAGTCGGGGTTCTTCTCTTTCATTGTCCCAGACAAATGGCTTGTATCTGATTACGGGGAGGCAATCCGGAGACAACTTCTTCAGAATGGATGGTTGTCCTCAATCTGGGACCTGCGCAAGGAGCGGGTCTTTGCTGACGCCACCAATTCGCCAGTAGTCTTCGTGATTGTAAAGGGAACTCCGGTAGCCGATCTACAATTCCTTGCGGGCCGAGATCCGCAACTGACCGTTTCGACACCCGTATCCACTTTCCTGAAGTTCCCTCATTCTGGAATCCGAATTGGCCTAACTCCAGAAGAGGCGAGTCTCTGTGAGAAGTTGCGAGCTGCCTCCATCCATGTCGGAAACGTATGCTATGTCAGTTACGGCGCACAGCCAGGTGATCTCTACAAGTTCGTTTTCACCTCGGCAAGCGACTTCCTAGCGAGGCGCTTGGAGACGGGGCACGTGAATCTGAAACCCCGAGAGCTGAAGCCCTTCGTCCGTGGCCGCAACGTGAAGCGGTATCTCATAGACTACGGAGGCCACCTCCTGGCATACGATCGTCAAAGACTCCATCGGCCCGCCTTCCCCGAATTGTTTGACACGCCAAAGATCATGATCTCTGAAATCTGCTCGGGCCTGAGGGCATTCGTTGACACGGAACGATACTATGGAAACGAAAAGGTTGTTTTCTGTGTTAGGATCGCGGACCTGGACGGACTCGACGAAGAGATTCGGCGAGACCGCGGGATCCCCTCGATTCGCAGCCTTGATTCGAACTTGAAATCTTATTCTCTCCACTACATCTGTGGGCTTCTCAATTCGAAACTGATTGGTTTTTACTTCGCCAAGGTCATCGGTGACGGCCTGAATGTTTACCCAGATGACGTTCGTGAGGTCCCTCTCAAAAGCATCGATTTCACCGATACGGCCCAGAGGAAGCAACACGACACAATTACCCGCCTCAGCGAAGACTTGACCTCATTGTACTCGCAGCTACAGAAAGGACCACCTGAGGTCGGGCGACACGATTTGATTGCTGAAACTAGAAAGTTGGAAACAGAACTAGATAATCAAATCTCAACCCTCTACAACCTCACTCCCGCAGAGGCCACGCTGATTGGGCAGTGGTCTGAGACCCAACGGGATTCTAGCGAGAATGAACAATAGGACCCCTCCTTTCGGACTTCGATAGTCGAGCGTGCGAGGGGACTCATTGTAATCGAAATGCGACGACCGGGTCAGGTGGCACCGTCGGTGTAACGGGACTCGCACCCACCTCGGCATTCACCCCTGATTGGGAGGTGGGTGCAATCGCGCTTGCACCCACGGGACATCTACAAGCCGGGTATTAGCGGCTCTTCATCGCTCTCGGGTTCAACCTCGAACAAGTGTCGCTGAACGGTAAACAGGATCCAGCTCGCCACCGCACCCACCAGGAATAGCAGCGCGTCCCCGCTGACCTTTCCCCAGAAGGTTAGGAGACCCATGAAAAGCACGATTAGCCCAAGAAACGAGATTAGAAGGACGA
The DNA here is from genome assembly GCA_050013595.1 of Thermoplasmata archaeon. Taxonomy (GTDB): domain Archaea; phylum Thermoplasmatota; class Thermoplasmata; order Lutacidiplasmatales; family UBA184; genus Lutacidiplasma. The sequence goes on from JBEKEY010000029.1 coordinate 19,864, forward strand.
GGACCGTGAGTGAATGCTTCCGTTTCGCGGCTTCCGCCTTCGCCTCTCTTTCAGCCTGTTCACCCGCGTAGTTGGCGACGCCTCGTCCAATCTCCTTGAGCGCGCTGATGATCTGGGGAAGGTAGGGTAGCCACCACGGCGGCTCGTTCGGCTTCCCGGGGCCAGACCCCGAGGAACTCGGCGGGGGGGTCCTAGGCGCGAGGGGTGGGACCGGCGAGTCGTCGGTCATGGCTACAACAATCGGAACTGGGCTATATCTCCGGTGGACCAGCCCGTGACTCAGCGGAAAGTGCCATCGACCTGGTGTCACAACCGGGCGATGTCTCGGTGGCTATCGCTAGCTACCCAACGATTGCCGTATTCACGGTCCGGGCAACGCCGGGGTCAGCTTATTGAGACGTGGCAATGTAATTGGTTCTGGAGCGGGGGGTGTGCAACCACAAGTACAAGGATCCGCCGTGCTCCGCGTTCTTTTCGCACGGTGGGTGCAATAGAACTTGCAGCCACTCTAGGTAAGATAGTTGTCGCAACAGGCCACATCCGGTCAGCGTTATTTCAAGGTCCACCCTTGCCATCGGAAGTAGGTGGCGGACGTGGCCATTGCTCCAGTGCTATTCCTTGGCGCCGGGGCTTCGAAGGAAGCCGGCGTTCCCACGACTTTCGACTTCGTTTCGGAATTCGAGGGAGAGCTCCGAAATTCTCGGAGGCTTCGCCGGTCACTTGCCGTCTATCGCGCGCTGCTTGCTGAACTAGGGGGCCAAGTCAAGAAATCGAGGGTCCCCGGTGAGAGAATCGACGTGGAATTAGTTCTAGAGGCTCTGGACGCACTTTCCCGAAGCTCGATTGTGAACGCCGCCTTTTTTGATCAATCCAAGATCATCCGCAAATTCCCTCCACGCGACTCTTCCCTCTTGCTTCGGGAACTTCGAGAGTTCATCGCAAGGAAGTGCATCGTTGCTCCTGAGGCGACAGAGTATCTCGATCCCCTGCGTGGTCTTCTGACCGAAGCCGGGCCTTTGGACGTGTTCACCGTCAACTATGATGTAGTGTTCGAGCAATTCTTGGAAAGGTGGGGGTATCCATACTTCGACGGATTCGACTTGTTTTGGAGCCGCAGAGAACCCGAACCTGGGAGCAGGGTTGCCCTTTACAAGTTACACGGTTCGGTGACCTGGTTCAGAACCGCGTCGGATCGCTTCCTCCGTTTGCCTGTCATACCGAAGGAGCGAGGGCTGGCTCTCATTTCGGGAGAACACGCTGAGCCGTTGATGCTGTATCCCGCCCAGAAGGAACTCTATTCCGGACCCTATGTCGAAATCCTGCATCGGCTCAAGAAGAGACTTTCAGAATGCCCATGGGTATTCGTTGCTGGCTATAGTTTTCGGGATGAGTCTTTGACTCGAGTGTTTCGTGAGGCCGCCGCAGAGAATCCGAGTCTCCGGCTCCTATTGATTGGTCCGAGCGCCTTCAAGATCTATAATGAAAAGCTCGCCGAAGTTACCATTCCGATTTCGCCCTATGGCAGAATGCCTGGCGCACTCGAGATCTCTCCGTCTCCTCTAAGAGGGAAGGTCATCTGTCTGCCTTATCGCGCGGGGGCAGTCTTCCGAGAGCTCTCCGCTGTCGTGTTTCCCGCCATACAAGAAGCACGCGAAATGGTCGAAACCGCTCAGCGGGCGGAAGTGCTGGCTAGACCCGTTGATTGGAGGACAATTGCAGACAAGCTTGTGGATTCGCTATGGTTAGACGAGGCGAACCGAGTCGAGAGGGACAAACTTTCCGTTGATACCCAGGACCACAACTGGAAGACCAGCTACTTCGCCAGAAAAGCACTCGCGCTCTACTCCTTCGGGGATAAAACTCACGCCGATGATTATTGGCGATCCTTCGAACGACTCGTACAGCACGACGTAATCGAGACTCTCAGGATTTCACCAGACGAGATGAACTATGGTGTAGTGTCTCCCCGGTACGGGTTCGAAACTACCATCATCGACGGAAAACCACAGGGTGCAAAGTATACCGGCGGTGAGATCGAGTACAATCTTCTTGCTACAATTCTTCGATTTGCAACGAGAGTTGGCAGGTACAGTGTCAACACCGGTCGCGAGACGGAATTGATTCGAACAGGTGCGCTTCTTGAAAGGGCCACGAAACTTCTAGAGACATTCCGTGGCAATCAGTGCCACGTACGCGACTACCTCAGATCTCGACCAGAGCCTCACGCTGGCCTTGCTCCCATCTACAAACTTCTCTCAGATACGGAAGCACTGCCTGAGGGTGACAAAAAGAGGGAATCTTGGTCGCGTTTGGCGAAACGAATTCAAGATTATGAGATTCGAGAGTTCCGATCCTTACCGTGGAGACTCGAGACAAGACTCCGCACGAGAATCCGAAAGGTGCGTTTGGGCGACATTGCGATAGAGCTTGGCAAAAGGCCCAGGAGGTTGCGTGCAGCGAGAAGTGCAGGCCGTTCGCCTCGGTAGGGGACTTGGACCCTAGTGCTGTTTGCCATCAACGATGGGGTGCTGTGTGCAACGGTCGTTAGATGCAGTGGTTGCAATCGACATTCAACCTGCACCGCAGTAAGTGCAAACGCGCTTGTACACCTAACGGAATAAGGGTCGATCCGAAGGGAAATCCTCGACCAACTGGGTCAGGCTGGAGTCTTGTCAGGGATCTCGATGGGCGAAACAGCTGCCTCGATGCTCTTGAGGAAACGATCGATCATCGCGTCCCGGGAATCCAAGGCGGCGTTGATTGCGGTCTGAACCTCACCGTCGACCGCTGTCACCATCCTCACCAGCTCGGCCTCCACCTCGTCCATCCGCCGGATCTTCTCCGCGTGGTGTGCCGTCGTGTTCCGCTCGATGGACCCGATCATCGCCAAGATCTCGGGGGTCTCCGACTCATCCGTTCCGGACTCGTCGGTCGTCGTGGTCGATACCGCTCCGCGATACCTCGCTACAGCTTCGTTCACGACGGCGCTTCTGGACAGGCCTAACTCATGGGCCCGCCTTCGGACGAAGACGTCGTTCTCCGGAGTGAGGTTAGCGCCCGCGTTTCGGACCATTCCACACGGTCCCACCCGTGAGTCACTATATGAGCGCTAGTGCGGCGAATCTCAGTTCCGATCCTTCACGGAGTGGTGCTGGTGTGAGACCTTGGCTGCAAGTGCAATGTTGTAGAGAACTGGTTTTGGTGTGTCGGGCTAGTACGGAGATCGTGGGTAGGACCCGGCTGCAGATGTCTCGAGTTCGACGAGCTGCAACCGAGGTAGATCCCTGAGTTGCAGTTGCGTGGGAGCACCGACCTGCAAGTCCTGGAGATCCCCAAGTTGCAGCCCCCCAAGATGCCGACCTGCAGCTCCCGGAGATGTCCGACCTGCAGCCGCCGGAGACGCTCAGCGTGCAGCCCTGAGAGATGCCGGGCTGCAGCCCCTGAGATGCAGAGCTTGCAGCCTCCAGGGAAGTCCGACCTGCAGCTCCCTGAAATGTCCGAGCTGCAGACGTCGTCACGTCAATCGACCGGACCAGTCGTCGGCACCCCCCTTATTGCCCCACGCATATGTCGACGACCAGGTGGCCGGATCAACCAGCTGGTAATCAGAATCTCCGCGTACACGATCACCCCCATCGGGTAGGTGGGAGCGATGTACGTGTAGACGGCCGGGAGCGAGACCTAGACCCCCGCCATGTCGAGGATTCGAAGAAATCTACGGAGCCCCCGCCGAGCACCACCTTTGCAAACGGGTGGGTTTTCGACCGTGGGGGTCTGCACAAGCTCATGACATCGAGCTCAAACTCTTGGGACGGCTCGGTACTTCCGCCGCAAACAAGAGCCCCCTAGTCGGACTTCCGGGCCCAGGACCCTTCCGATGGTTCTTTCCCCTTCGCCCAGGACGGCCAGGTTATCGCTGTCCATGCGACGAAGCTCGGACCACTGATCGAGTCCTCGTCTACTCACGACGTCGTCCAGCCACTCGGTAGGACGCGCTTCGAAACCGGTAAGCGGAAATCTCGTGCGCTCAGAGCGCGATCGACCTCTCCTACTCGACCTTCCTGCGAAAGTCCTCGCGACGCGGCCGCGCGGGCTTCCGAGCGCGGCGTGCGAGGAGGGTTCGTCGCGCCTTCGAGAGGCACGCCCGCGAACAAGCGATCCCGATCTCGGGAGTCACCGTCCCCGGTGCTCCACCCCGATGGACATGGGTCCATCCGGCCGGCAGCGGCCGGTCGGGGAACTTCTTGCCAAAGGCGTCCAGTCGGATACTCAGGCGCACTCCGCATCCGTCGCAGATGGCCGTCAACTCGTAACTCATCCCATGGCAATCGTCCAGAGTCCTCATGACCCTGCCGACTTTCCGCTTCTCGCGCTTGGCGCGCTGAGTTATGTTAGTTCCGCCCGCCTCAGTTCGGTCCGCCGGGTGACGGGATTTCTCCCGGTGCCTGTGCGTGGCTACATGGTCTCCTCGAGAACGAGGTGCCCGATCCGCACTCAGTTTCTCCCGGCGTCAGTGTGTGGCTACATGGTCTCCTCGAGAACGAGGTGCCCGATCCGCACTCAGTTATCCGCGCCTTACTGCGCAAGAAGACCATTCGCGGCAGGGGGCTCCAGAGCGATACGCCGCACACATTGCGACGCGGCGACCCGAAGGTCCCGCACAGCGCGCACCGCGGCCGGTCGCTCTGGAGCGTGAAGGGAATAGGGTGTCCCCCGGAATAGGGTGTCCCCCTCTTCAAGACACCGAAGATGACCTTCAACAACTTGTGAGCCCCGGCCACACTACCCTTCCCCTTGCCTCGGCGGCGGGTCACTCGTTTGGCGACCCGAGCCACATCCCCGCGCTTCTCGCAGCGTCGGTGGGTCCAGGAGAGTTCGATCAGCAGGGACTGGACCAGATGGTTGGCGTCACGCTTCAGTTTCCCTTGATAACACGTCTCTCCGGACTGATGGGTGGACGCGGCCAGTCCGGCGTAGGAGCAGAGTCGATCGACCGTTGGAAAGCGTTCGATGGGACAGAGGAAGGCCGTGAGCGTGACCGCTCCGAGCTCGCCGATGCCCGGAATCGTTGCTAGGAGCTGCGCCGTCTCCGAGGTCTCGAAGAAGGCATGGATCTCAGCGTCCAACTCCTTGCTTCGAGCCAACAGGAAGTCGATCGACTCGAGGGCGCGGGTCACTCCCGGGATCTCCAGCCCACGGATTTCTTTTCGGCCCCGGATGGTCTGGAGGCAGTTCTCCCGATACGGAATCCCTCGATAGATCAACTGTCCGTAGCAGTGGTTCATGAGCGCCCCGACCTTCCGTCGGTAGAATAATCGGTCCCGAACCAAGTGACGCACCTGGCGAATCTCGGGGGGTGGCGCATACACCGTCGGGAGAGCGTTGAGTCGGAGGAGAGTGGCCAACGCCTCCGAGTCAACCCGGTCGGTCTTAATCGTGGCCTCGGCGATGAGCCGGGTCTTCAAGGGGTTCGAGAGGGTGGCAGTGGCCCCGGTGGTCTCCACCGTCTCGAAGTAGCACTCCCACATCGCGCACGCTTCCATCGCAACACGCTTGTCGTCGCCAGGTAGGCCCTCCAAGTACTCTCGGAGTTCCTCTCGAGAAGGACCGAGGGTAGCCTGGTCCAACAGATTCCCCTCTCGATCGAGAACGGTGGTCACAACACTCTTTCGATGGATGTCCAACCCAACGTACGTCGTTTGCTGCATGCGGCGCCTCACTCGAGAAGGCAGGAGGCGCCGCGTTTGCGTGTTCCGCCTCATCGGGCGGGACTAAGCATGTCCACATTGCGGTCTGGGCGGTTCGCGGCGCAGGTGTGGGGGTGGCACCGAACTCCGAAGACATGAAATCTGCGGAGGCCAACACGGGAGCATGAAAAAGAACGCCTCGAGGAAGGGTGAGTCTTCCTCCAAGTCGACTGGAGCAAGGGTCAAGGGAGCCCCCGACTGGCGTGGCGAAACCATTTCCCGACTCCGCGGGCTCATCAAGGGGACCCTCCCCGATGCGGTCGAGGAGGTGAAATGGAGGAAGCCGTCGAAACCCGCCGGGGTCCCGGTGTGGTATCAGGACGGGATCATGTTCCACGTCGAGGCCTTCAAGGACGACGTGAGGCTGACCTTCCTCAAGGGCGCCTCACTCAAGGACCCGAAAGGTCTCTTCGACTCGCGCATCGGACGCAACGCCATGCGTGCCGTCCTCATCCATGAGGGAGACGAAATCGACGACGCGGGCATCAGGTCCCTTCTCCGCGCCGCGGCGGGCCTGAACGCGTCCTCAGTCCGCTCGACTCGACGAACGCTGAGTGGGTGACGCGCGTCGAAGTCCTTCGTCCCGCGCGCTGATTGCGGTCAAGTTATCTGTCGCGCGCGCCCCACATCAAGCCGGCGGGGGCTCGCTCGGGTTGCTCGCCACCGGGCCACCCAAATCAGGGCAGAGCTACAACCGCGGTTCCGGAAAAGGACCCAGTGCCACGTGCGATGAACTCGTATCCCTGATGGTCCGGGTTGGCCATCCCCATGTCAACGATGATGGTGTAGATGTTGCTGAGCGGGGTTGAGGTCGTGGTTCCAGCCAGGTAGTAAGTCCATCCCGAAGTCATATTCATCACGCCGCCGACGGTCTGATAGCCTGCGACTTCCGATCCATTCGGGGAGAGAATCACGAAACCCGAGTACGGCCCGGGGGCGTCGTACAGCGCCCCGGTCGGAATTTCGATTTGGAAGAGCACTTCCCCGAATGTGATGCTCGATGTCTCAATTGCGAGATTGTAGACGAAGTCACCCGAGACACAGCCCTTGGTCGGGAAAATCCCGCCAGATGGGCAAATCCCGGCGATCGGGTTTCCTACCGCGAACCTTGGTCCCCCGCACTCTAGTTCTTCACAGCCCAGATTCGATGTCGGCTCCAACAGAGGGACAAGCAAGAGGAACCCGAGCAGAAGAAAGATCGCCGCCGCTCCGACGACGGCAATCTCTTTCATGCCGCGAACCGAGATTCCGGAGCCGCCCCTCCCAGGCTTTTCGGGTGCTGGCCCGTTGGACGGCTCCGTCATGACCGAAGTAGAAACGTCGGCCCGGCCACATCAATTCAGCGTCCGAGTGACGCACGCGGGTTCGTGTTGGCTCGCCCGGTGTCCTCCCGCGCTCATCGCGGTCCGCCCTCGATCGCGCGGGTCGCAGATAAAGCCCGCGCGCTGATTGCGGTCCCGTCATCGGCCGCGCGCGCCCTTCCTGAGGGTCGCCGCTACGGCTCGCCCCAGCTAATCCATATGTAGTGCGGCTCGCGGTGATTCCCTGACGAGCGGAGTTCGATGGCGCCTCGCGCGCTGACCGTGACATTCGCGGTGACCGCAATCGCGATTGTCGTGATTCTCTTCTTGTGGGTGTATCCGGGATATCTCGCGACACCCACGAACTGTCCCTCACACGTAACTCTGAGCGGGCATGCGTACTGCGCGGAGACCGTCACATTAGGGCAATCCGAAGCTTGCCCTGGGCCTCAGGGTTGCTCGATCTGCCCGACATCCAACTTCAGTTTCCAAGGAGCCCTGTTTCAGTGGCAGCTTACCAATACCTCATCTGGGGCACTGTTGCAGGGATGCGCGTCGTATGGAAACACCACTGGGTGGCACTTTCTCCTGAGCGCAGACCCACTCTCCTCGTTTCCATTGAATTGGACCTCGAAGGACCACGCGCTCGCGATCCTTTGGCAACCCCCGTTCGCCCACACCGACGTAGACGGGCTGCTCCAGGCGAACGTCACCTTCGGCGTGGCCCTCGCGCTCGCGTAGACACCGTCGGCCGAGGTCTGTCCTCCGTCCCGCGCGCGGATTGCGGTCCCGTCATCGGCCGCGCGCCCCACATCAAGCCGGCGGTCGCGTTGAAACCGGTCCGCGAATGGCGACCATCGTTCCAGAACTTCCGTAGACCCAGGGCCGCGCCGGTCGCGTTGTGATTGAGAGATTGTGTTGCCGGGCCGTTTCGATGATTGTCTGGAACGCCTCCGGCGAAAGTTGTGTCATTGGGCGATTCGGGATTGTCGCGTCATAGAGGGATGCGGGAGGAAGGATAGACGCGCTCGCCGTCCAATCCCGGAGGGTTAACCGAAACCGAGGGTCGGTCCAAGCCAGCCGGTCTTTTCGAACTGAACGGTACTGAAAGAGAACTCCTGTGCTTCCGACGCGCACCGATTCCGCCCCCCGGCCGGCCATCCAGACTGACCATCCGGCCACGATTATGACCACGCCAAGCCCGATGTAGGCGGCACCGTAGGTGACTTCGAGATTCCCGTAAAACGTTCCGCGATCCAAATTCACAATCGCGATTAGGGTGAAAAGAACAGCGAACCCTACCAACGCGACGGTTTCGATAGTCCGGAACCCGCGCATTAGCGAGTACCGCTTTTCGGAGAGCTGTGCGAGGTCGAAGGTCATCTCGTCCTCGGTCACGGGGACTTCTTCACTCGCCGCTCTTTCGCGCTCATCGCGGTCACGTCATCGACCGCGCGCGTCCCACATTAATCTCGCGCTCGCGCTGCGCGCGAGCGTCCCCTCGCTTCGCTCGGCGAGCATAATGGGGACGCGGCCGCCCTCGTCCCTCGAATCGCTCCTCGGGCGGCCTGCGCGCTCACTCCGTGTCGATGACCGCGATGAGCGCGCAAAGCGCCTCCAACGCCGCGAACCCGTTCCCCGAGATCGACCTGCCCGCGATCCGCGAAGGCTTCGGGATGCACGCGAAGTTCTGAAATCGTTCCATTCATCTTATAGACAGGGCCCCTTTCGAAGAGCGCGCTGAAGGGCGCCCCAACATGACTTCGGAACTAGAGTCACTTCGAGAGTGGTTCGCCTACATCGCTGCCGCGCGCCGGGGCTATCTCGAGACGTTCGAGAAGCTTCCCTCCGGGGAGCTCTCCCGCGACCGAGGTGCGTCGTACCCCTCGCTCCTCGACATCCTGGCGCACTCTCAAGGAGCGCTGTACTTCTGGGTCAAGAACTGCTCCCCGGACGCATTCCCGCCGCCGGAGCCGGATCAGGGAGAGCCCCCGACCGTCGCTCAGCTGAAGGAGTTCGAGACCTACCTCCAGGCCCATGTCCAGCGATTCATGGCCGCGCTTCGCGAAGCCGACCTCGCACGAACGATCGCGAGGCCGAAGGGCCCGGGGTCGGACCATGATTGCAACATCCCGGTACGAGAAGTGCTATGGCATCTGGTCGAAGAGGAGCTCCAGCATCGCGGTGAGCTCAACGCCCTCCTCTGGCAGATCGATGTCGAGGCCCCGGTCTACAACTGGACCCGATGGGCGCACGAGGTCGGGCGAATCAAGGATCTCCCCCCGAAGTAAGGGGCCGCCATCGCGAATGTGCGCGCGTGCGTTCGTCGGAAGCGGTCCGGTAGTACCGGGATTGCTCTTCGGGTGCTGATTGATCCGGTCACCATTCGGGTGCCTTTACTTGGACTCCTTGACCAACGCCCCGAATGACGACTTCCGTTTGATCTTGCCATTCTCCAGTTCGAAGATGTTGACATATCGGACCGAAAGTGCGCTGCCGTCCTTCTTGGTCACGTGAGCCGTGCCCTCGGCAACCACTACGTTGTTCTCCTCGGTCAGCCGATGGACCTCGCTCCGGAGTTCGTCGTCGCCGTAATTCTTGAGGTGGGCTTCCTTCCCCCTCGTGATGATTCCCGTGGCGGGGACTCCGTCGCCCCACTCTATCCACTCTACGTCGTCCGCAAGAAGTGGGCCGAGCTTCGATTTGTCGCTGGTGGCCAGGTAGGTCTCGATGAGCTTCTTGTTCGGACTCATGACGGTCGAAACGCCTTCTTGGATTTAAAGCCGCGGCGCGTCCGACGCGACGACCTCGTCACGGCCCGCGTGCTGATTGCGGTCATGTCATCGGCCGCGCGCGTCCCACTTCGAGCCCGCGCTCGCCCTGACGCACGGCTTATATTTCGCACGGCCTAGTGCGCCGGGCCGATATGGCCGAAGTCCTGCTCTTTCACCATGCGCAGGGTCAGACGAAGGGGTTCCTAGCGTTCGCGAGTCGGATTCGAGAGGCCGGGAATACCGTGCACACCTCAGATCTTTACGACGGGCGGACGTTCGCTTCGCTCGATGAGGGCGTTGCGTACGCGAAAAAGGTCGGATTTGACACGATCCGTGAACGTGGACGGCAATCCGCCGAGGGTTTGCCAAACAGGCTGGTATACGGCGGCTTTTCGCTCGGAGTGATGCCCGCTCAGTTCTTGGTGCAGACGCGGCCGGGAGCCAAGGGGGCGCTCCTGTTTTCCGCTGCCTTCCCAGCCGCCGAGTTCGGGAGTCCATGGCCGCAGGGAGTTCCGTTACAGATTCACATGATGGAAGGTGACAAGTGGGTGCAAGAAGGAGATCTCGACGCCGCCCGCGAACTCAAGTCAACGATCAAGGCCGCGGAGCTGTTCCTGTACCCCGGCAATCAGCACCTATTCGCCGACAGCAGCCTCCCCGACTACGACGAGAAAGCTGCGGGACTTCTGACGACGCGCGTGCTTGCATTCTTGAGGACCGTTGATTAGACACCAGGAACCGGTCGCGGGCATTCTCGACCGCTTCCTCGCGTGTCTACCCTCGCTTCGCGACGCGCGCTGATTGCGATCAGATCATAGGCCGCGCGCGTCCTTCATGAAGCCTGCGCGACGGCGGCCGCCCGCGCGTTCCTCGCGGTCGGTCACCACCCGCGGGTAGCGCGGATCAACACTACGCAGGGGGCCGGCCGGTTGGACTGGAAGCGCGTCCCGGAATCAATGGTGTGAGTTGCTCGATGTCGTAACGAGCGCGGAGCTTCACGATGGCATCCTGGTCCGGTGGTCCTCGGTTTCCGAGCAACTCGCCGAGCTCATCGAAGTAGTGCTCGTGACCGGACGGGGTGACTAGGAAGAGCATCCGAGCCATCGTGGTTCCTGGGTTGGTGAACGCGTGCGGGCATCCCGCCGGAACGAACATGGCACTTCCCGGACCGCCTCGAACGACCTTGGCCCCGGTCTTCGATTCCCAAGTACGCCAGTCTCCCTTCGTACGAATGCGCGGCTCGAACGCGAGCAGTTCGAGTTCGCCATCCAGAATGTAGAAAAGTTCCTCGGCTTCGCGGTGGAGGTGGGCCCCCACGTCGAACCCGGGCGAAACCTCGGCCTCGAACACCGACCACTTCTTCGACCGATCTGCGCCCAACTTGAGCGTCATACCAGAAGTTCGAATCTTGCGTCCTTCGCCGGCCGAGACCACCAGTCCGTCGGTCACATTCGTTGCCTCCCTAGCCGTGTCGCTTCGTCAGGCGTCACAGGCGAGTCCACCGGATCGCGGGAAGACCGAGCTGATACATTAGGGAGGTGAACCGGTGCGGTCTCTCCCGCGCACTCCTCGCGGTCGGTGTCCGCCACGCGCGCTGATTGCGGTCCTGTCAACGGCCGCGCGCGCCCTTCATGAAGCCCGCACGCCCGGCGCGTCACCTGAATTCACGAAATCCCTATACGGAGTGCCCCGCCCCTCTCGATCGAAGAGTCGTGTTTCATGGCGCCCCGCGCGCTCACCATAGTATTCGCCGCGACCGCGGTCGCAATCGTCGTGATTCTTGTGCTGTGGGCGTACCCGGGATTCCTGTCCACCACGACGAGCTGTCCAGTTCAGACTACAGCCGATGGGCGCGCCTACTGTGCTGAATCCGTGACCGTGGGGCAATGTCTCTCCGTTTACGGCTGTCCCGGGACTATTCCGGGAATCGTGTTTCACGGAGTCCAGTTCCAGCTCAGGTTGGGCGGGTCGAGTGGATTGGCCTACCTGGGTGGGTGGATCACCGAAGGAAATTCCACGCCCTACCAGTTCTCGCTAACGGGGGATGCCCTAGGGTCCCCTTCAGTGAACTGGACCTCCACTGACCATGTGGTACTCGTAAAGATGGACGCCCCGTACGCAACCATCGATAGCAGCGGGCAGCTGATCGCGAACGTGACCTGCGGAGTCGCCCTCGCGACATAGACGCGCGTTGACTCTTTCGCCCGCGCGCTGATTGCGGTCCGTCATCGACCGCGCGGGTCGCAGATAAAGCCCGCGCGGCGCATGGACTCGCCGCGACGATTCCTCAAGTATGTCGTGATTGTCCCACATTCACAGAGGGGGCCGGTGGATGCCTCGTACTACCTCGCGTCGCAACATGGCGGTAATCATTGTTGCAATCGTGGTCGCGTTGGTGGTCATTTTCGTTGGGTTTGGACCGTCGGGACTGTTCTTCGCTCGATCGGTTTGCAAGTTGGGCGGAGAGGTGGGGACATGGACGATCTGGAGCCCGGAAGCACTCGTCAACAAACCGGATTCTACAAACGTCAGCATTGACGTCGCGTCTGTCAATTACACATTCACATCGGGCTCGGTAAGTATGGGAAGTCTGCCGGCAACTCCCCGGGGTAACATCGACAATTTTGGCGAATTCGATGCCCGGGGAGGGATTCTTGGTGGTTACGTGAATACGAACTTCACTTTTTACCGGGTCGAGAATGACTCCGTCCTCGGAGCGACCTCGAGTCCGTGTACCCAACCCTACGTTGCCACGGCGGGACCCGAGCTCAATTGCGCGGGTGCCACATACACCATTCCTATGGCCGACAATGTCAGCGACTTGAACGAGCCTCATGTTTGGAACGGAACGACCGGCATCAACGGCTCAGGGGGCGGGGGATGCCCAACGAACACACCCGGAACCTACGTTTGGTTTGACACGTCCTTTCACCCCGCTGCAACCGGCAATTCAGCTCCCCTCGCGCTAAACCTGTGCCGTTCACAGAGCGCGTATCCGCTGGTGCTCGACGGAATCGCGCGAGTTCCGGTCATAGTCACCGTGCCGTACGAGGGGCGCACAATCACGGCCTCCGGCTTACTGACGTGGCAGGGGCAACCGAACCCGCCCCCGCCGGTTTCCGGGACTCTTTCACCAGCTACCGCATACTGGTTCTTGTCCGCCGGGTGGAACTGGAGTCTTGCCCCGGTCGGGCCAGTAGGCTTCGCCATCAATCCCGCTCAACCGCTTCCCGGCCCCGTGGCGTTCGTTAGGTCGGCGTGTTGACCGGTTCGCGTCTGGATTGCTGCTTTCGCGCGCGCTGCTTGCGGTCCTCCATCGGCCGCGCGCGTCCTTCATGAAGCCTGCGCGGGCGCGGCCCCCCCGCGCAGGCATCATGAGGACATGGTCGCCCTCGAGCCTCGATTCGGCCCTCGGGCGACCTGCGCGCTCGCTTCGCGCCGATGACCGCAATCAGCGCCGCCAGCGCGACCGAGAGCCACGAGACCGCGAACCCGTTCCCCGACCTGCCCGCGATACGCGGGCCTGACACATGCCCGCAGCCGGCTCGCCCGTTCCAGCGGTTCCCAAGCCCCCGCTTCGGCGACTACTCGCGGACGCGGTTCGAGTCGCGGGTCGCGTTCGGAGGGCCGGACGAGGACGCGGAAGAGGTCGCGACCCCGACGCGGCAGTTCAGCCTCCTGGAGATCACGAGCGGCCTGCCCGACGATTCGCGAGAGGAGGACGAGCGCGCCGCGGAGCAGAGGTTGCGCGACCTGCGCGGACGCGTGAAGGCGGCGCGAGCGGTCGTGTCCGCAACACCCGGGCTAGCGGCAACCATCGCCACCGACTGGCAGAAGGCCGCGAGATTCTACGTTCGGTTCGGGATCACGGAAACGCAGCTCCGCCACGGAGTGCCGAGCGCGCCCCCGTCCCGGGACGCAGACTGGGATCACGAAGACTGACGAGGGGCGAATGACGGCGTGGACCCTCGTTGATGGCATGATTATACAGGGTCTCCCCCGTATCAGCTCGGGATGAGCGCGTCCGGCCCCGCGCGTCACAGGCATCGCACGCTTGTTATAGCAATCGCGCTCGCGCTTGTCCTTGCGGGGAGCGTGGGCGGGTGGTTGTACGTGACCACGCATGGGTCAGCCGGTTCTGGGGGCAGTCCCAGGGCCGACGGGCCGACCTTCTACCAGGTGCTCTCGAGCCTGAACGACACAATTAGAAACACGACCGGCGGCCCCTGGTCACTAGTCTCCGTGATTGGGGTCGCCTCGCCCTTTGCCTTCAGCCCCAATGTGGCCGGATACCTTCGGCTCAATGTCACAGTGAATTCCTGCCAAGAGGCAATCGACGGACTCACCCTCTGGAACGGAAGTCTCCCGCAATTCACTGGAGTCTACAGTTCGGGAACGGCCCCCTTCTGGCAGCTCGCGTATTACTCGAGCACATCCCAGCAAGTGCTCATCGCCACCAGCGTGTCGGGGACCCCCCACGTGTACGCCCCGATGTCGATTTCCAACAACTGCACTTATGCGTGGACCACCTTCCGTTCGGATCCCTCGTCGTGGGTGAACCAAATTCTCGCCAACTCGACTCTACCCGTGGATAGTTCGGTCGCCGCTGCAGTCGCTTGGAGCAACTCAGACCGAAGCTGGATCCAGCAGAACACTCCCCTCGCTGAAGTGTTCGCTCTCGGTCCCGGGCTGTTCACCGCCACCGGGGACGTCTATGGTGGGAACTGGGAAGTGTACTTCATGGGTTGCGGAGTCGCCGGATATACGGGAATACGATTGGACTACGCGGCCGGGGTCAGTCGAACGGGCGATTGGGGTGGTGCCCTTAATCTGACGCGGAACTGCGTCACCCTCAATTCAACGGGCCCGGTAATCGATCGCGGAATCAACAAGTTCTTCTTCTCTCCGCCCAGCGCAGTGAGTGGCGCAGCCACTGCCTGGATAGACGTTCCGTACCAGATCGGTGTCACCGCGCTCAACGGAAGTTTCTACGACTATTACGACGGCTGGGGAGTCGCCAACTGGATGACGAAGTGGAATGTGACCAACTCGTCGGGGAGGCCGCTGCCGTTAGGGTCTGCAGGGTGCAACTCTTGGGTCCCAGCAGTATCGGACTGTATCGCGGACTCGTCAGGCTGGTACGCCGTAATCCTTTCTGCGAGCGGAGAGTGGGTGAACTGTTACGGAACACAACCCAACGGAACGGTTGGCTGGGCGGGACCTGTGACCGCTTTCGTTAGCCACCAGCAACTTGTCTTGGTCGTCCCCGGCCCTTGGAGCCTTAATGGGGACACCCTGGCGGTTGCCGCAACAGTCAGCGTCTGCGACGTGACAGGTTCGATTACGCTCTAGCTGCACCTGTAATCTTGCCGCGAGCCCTCCCCGCTCGCTCCGCTGCCGGGTCCGTCCCTAGGGCGAGGTGCTCGCGCGCGACGGGCGTGATGTGACGCGACCCCGACGCGGACGCGGTGCGAGTCGCGGGTCGCGTTCGGCGGCCTGGACGAGGACGCAGAGGAGATCTCAGTTCCGGCGCGACAGTTCAGCCTCCTAGAGATCACGAGCGGTCTGCCGGACGACTCCCGGGAGGCGGACGAGCGGGCCGCGGAGCGGAGGCCCCGCGAACTCCGCGCCTGCGTCAAGGCGGCCCGGGCGGCGAACGCGGCTGCGCCCGGGGCAGAGGAGGTCCTGCGGCGCGATTGGGTGAAGGCGGCTCGCTTCTACGCGAGGTTCAGTATCACTGAGGCGCAGTTCCGCGCGGGTGTCCCGTCTGACTTGGCCACCGACGCGCGTGATGGGCACGGGGTTTTGCAGTCGACCCCGTCGTGCCCCGAGGAGATGCCGCGGCGAGAGTCGGTCTCACTCCCCGACCCAGGCTCAGGTCTATACGAGACTGTGCGGTCATAGAAACCGGATGAGTTCAGGCTCTCGTCCCCTCTCGCAGGAATCCGAGAAGTGGGAACCGATTGTCGTGGTGACCGGCGTTTCGATATCGCTTCTCTTCGTCCTCTCTGCTTTCGCGATTCAATTCGGAATCCCGACCACAAGCCCCACGTCGATTCCGTCCAACCCGGGTAACGGGTTGACATTCGAGCAGGCGTTCGCCTCCGTCAATGCGACACTCGCTAGCTCAGCTGGTGGACCTTGGCAGCCAACTTCAATTCTGGGGATTGCGACTCAGCTTCCGGCGGCACCCTTGCCGAATTACAAGGATTCGCTGAATCAGACCATGCGGCTTTGCGGGGCGCTGCCTGGAGTCACCGTCTGGAACTCAAGTGGAATTCCGGTGTTCACGGGCACTTTGAACTCCGGAGCCGCGCCGTTCTGGTCGTTCATCTTCAAGAACGCAAGTGGTTCGTACACTTTCGCAACAAATCTTCAGGGGCAGGTACAAATCGACGTGCCATCCGTGACCCTGACGAACTGCGTGCAAGCGGCGGGAATTGGTTCGAGTTACTTTGTGAATCCTTCGGTTGACACACCAACCGTCTCTCAAGTCGCGTATTCAGCTGCGGGAAGGAACTTCTCCGTGGAGTTTTCACCGCTAGCGGAGTACTATGTGCTTGGCAACGATCAGATATTGGAACCGGACGCCAGCCCGTTCGGTTGGGTCGTGAACTATTTCCGATGCGACACAGTCGGTGTCGCCGGAATTCAGAATTACACGGCGGTCGGGGTCCTGACGTCAGCAGGCAAATCGACGACTTTCGTCGACAATGGATGGCTTTCCTGCAACCTTTCGAATTATCAGGTTGACTTCGGCTTGGTTTCTCGCAACGCTACGACATCCTTTGGGAGCACCACGGACGTCCGACTTCCCTTCCAAGTCACCTCCAAGGGGGTTCTGAGTGACAATCGGACACTTTACGACGGGTGGGGATTCCTGAGCTGGATGAGCAAAGTGCAGGTTCTGGGCGGAAACGGTACGGCCCTGCCTGTTTCCACCACCACGTGTCTATCATGGGTTCCGTCGCTGGCAGATTGCCCGAGCAGCGGCTTGGGCTGGTTCGCCGTGCTCTTGTCACAAAATGGTGCGTGGCTTGACAGTTACCCGTCCATTTCGGATTCCCCGGCCTGGACGATTCCGAATGTCATCGTGAGCAGTCAAGACCAGATGGTCATCGTCGTTCCCGGGTCCTGGAACACTTCGGCCGATACGGTTGATATCGGCGGAACCGAACCATCGCCCGCAGTATCAGGGTCAGTGGGTCTGTAACCATCGAGACCGAGTGAAGGCGGCGCGGGCGGTGGTCGCGAAGACCCCAGGCCTGACCGAGACGCTCGCGCGCGACGGGCATGATGTGGCGCGACCCGGACGCGGACGCGGTTCGAGTCGCGGGTCGCGTTCGGCGGCCCGGACGAAGGCGATGACGCGGAGGAGACCCCGACCCGACAGTTCACCCTCCTCGAGATCACGAGCGGTCTCCCAGACGACTCGCGGGAGGCGGACGAGCAGGCCGCTGAACGCAGGCTGCGCGACTTGCGCGGACGCGTTAAGGCGGCGCGAGCCGCGATTTCCACCACCCCAGGTGCTGAGCAGGTCCTTCGACAGGACCGCTTGAAGGCGGCCTTCTTCTACGCGAGCCGCGGAATCGCCAAGGCCCAGTTCGAACAAGGGGCCGCGAAGTTAGGAGAAAGCGAGGGTGCCGAATTCGTCCAGCAGAGCAATGGGCGCTAATCTAATCGTCCGACCGGACTTGAGGCAGGCTGGCCAAACCCGATGAAACCAGTGAACCCTCTCCTTCTCTTGGTCGTCGGAGCGGTATTCATCGTGGCGCTCCTGTTGGCCGTGTTCTTTTTGATTCCAACGGCTCCGTCCGCGCCGGCCGTTATTCCGGCCTGCGGTGCAGAGCCTCACTTCACCAATCCGATACCAGTGCCTTCGGGTCAAACCGTCTTAGTGGGCTCTAGCGGCGGCGGTGGGCGTATGACCATTTGGTCCAATTCGACCGCGAGCTACTCCCTATTCTTGCTGACCCAGAACCAGTACGATTCCTACGCGACGAACGGGTCGGGAATCAACGGTAGTATCCATTACGGCCCCCCCTCCAATTTCTACTGGACTACCGGTCCTACGACGCTGACCAACAACACGTTCCTCTTTCAAAGCGGAACCTGGTATCTCATGGTCTACAACCCCGGAACGGCGGACGCGATTGTCAACGTGATCGCGGAGTCCTGTAACGCGCCCAATACCTAGTTTGCCTTGCCTCTTTGACGCCAGCGGTGGTCGCGACACAACTGCGCCGGCCCGTGACGCTCTCGCGCGACTGGCGCAAGGCGGCGCGGTTCTACGCGCGATTCGGGATCACGCAGGCCATGTTCCGGCACGGGGTTCCGCTGGGTCCGGCTGACAAGGAGACTGAGTCGCCCGAGACCTGGAGACCAAGGGGGCGCGAACTCGGAGAGAAAGCCGCCCGCGTGTCCGCTCCGCTCCCCAATCCAGAGCCAAATGTATACGCCTGGGGGCCGTGACTGAGAGAGAATGAGTTTAACGCCAGAGCCGGAGAGCCGGGAACCGGTGGTGGTGGTGTTTGTCGTCGTGGTGGTGCTCCTTCTGGTCCTTGCGACTGTCGCATTTCGCTCTGCCAACATCAGCTCTCCAAGCTCTCCACCGAAGTCCGAGGGGCCGACTTTCTACCAGGTGCTCGCTAGCCTGAACGGCTCGGTGCGAAACGTGAGTGGCGGGCCGTGGTCGCTCGTTTCGGTGATTGGGATAGCGTCCCCGATCCCATTCAGTCCCAATGTCGCCAACTACTTCCTCACCAACATTTCGGTGAATTCATGCCAGCAACAGTTCAACGGACTTACGATGTGGAATGGCAGCCTACCGGTGTTTGACGGGACGTCCGACTCCGGAACCGCTCCTTTCTGGCAACTCGGGTACTACTCCGAAGCAAGCCAGACCATGCTGATTGCGACGAGCGTCTCTGGCGAAGCCCATGTCTACGCGCCGATGCCTCTCGCAAGCAACTGCACGAACTCATGGACCACTTTTCGCTACAATCCCAACTTCTGGGTGAATCAGGTCTACGCCAACGGGACCCTCCCCGTTGACAGTTCGGTGGCGGCACGTGTTGCCTGGGCCAACCTCGACCGGGGTTGGATTGGGCAGAATGCTCCTCTGGCCGAAGTGTATGCCCTAGGCCCGGGGATGATCACTGGAACGGGAGACGTGTACGGGGGGAACTGGGAAGTGTACTTCATGGGTTGCGGAGTCGCCGGATTTACCGGAATACGACCAGACTATGCTGCCGGCGTCAGTCGAGAGGGCGAGTGGGGTGGAGCGCTTAATCTCACGCGGAATTGCGTCACCCTAAATTCAACCGGTCCCGTAATCGACCGCGGGATCAACAAGTTCTTTTTCTCTCCGCCCAGCCCAGTGATTGGCGCAGTCACTGCCTGGATAGACGTTCCGTACCAGGTCGGTGTCACCGCTCTCAACGGCAGTTTCTACGGTTACTACGACGGCTGGGGCGTCGCCAACTGGATGACGAGGTGGCATGTGAGCAACCTATCGGGGATGACATTGCCGTTAGGATCTCCAGGGTGCGACTCCTGGGTCCCAGCAGTCTCGGACTGTATCGCGAACGCATCTGGCTGGTACGCCGTGATCCTTTCCGCGAGCGGAGAGTGGGTAAACAGTTACGGAATACAATCGAACGGAACGGTCGGCTGGGCGGAACCGGTGACCGCTTTCGTTAGCCACCAGCAATTTGTCTTGATCGTCCCTAGCCCTTGGAACCTTGCTGGGGACACGCTGGCGGTTGCCTCAACGGTCAACGTCTGCGACGTGACAGGTTCGATTACGTTCTATCTACACCTGTGATTTTGCCGCGAGCCCTCCCCGCTAGCTCCGCTCCCCAGTCCGTTCCCGAGCCGAAAGGCACGTGCGCGACGAACGTGACACAGCGCGACCCCGACGCGGACGCGGTTCGAGTCGCGGGTCGCGTTCGGCGGCCCGGGCGAAGGCGAGGACGCGGAGGAGGCTGCCACGCCCATCCGACGGTTCTCTGCACTGGAAACGACGAGTGGGCTGCCGGATGACTCCCGCGAGTCCGATGAAAAGGAAGACGAGCGGCGGCTTCGCGAACTTCGCGCGCGTGTCAAAGCTGCGCGAGCGGCGGTGTCGAGCACTCCTCGCCTGGCCGAAACCCTCTCCTCCGATTGGCAGAGGGCCGCGAGATTCTACGCCCGGTTCAGAATCACCGAGGGTCAGTTTCGCCGCGGAGTTTCTGAGGTGTAGACACGATAGTAGTGTGTCATAGCGACTACGACTGCGTGGGCCGTGTCACGACGTCTGTTGAAGTAGGGTCGAGGCGATTCGGGTTCGACCAAGGTCGAAGAACATGACTATGCGCTTCGAGCGCGTGGTCTGGACACTGCCAGGTGCTGCCACAGACCCGCAGTTCAGCGGTCTAGAATCTTCGAGGGTCACTGAAGTTCCGTCACATTTCGACCCGCGCGGGGGAGGGCGACGGAATCGTTTGAACCAAGGAGGAGCTGTGTTGGAAAATTGGCAGAAAGTCGGATCTTGGGGCAATACTCTGTTGCGACCCAGTCCGGGTGGGAACCGACGTCGACCTCAACCCGCGGCCTCGATTCTGAGCATCGGGGTTGTGATGGTGATGATTGTCGCTACTTACGGAGGCGCAGTCGGCGCATGGGGAGCTGGTAACAAGCTCCCTTGGACAGGCGCAAAGTTCTTTCCCGATTTCAGCGGAAGCGGCCTTGCCCAGATTTTTGGGATCGACGGCTCCTCGAGTGGTGGCACCTTGAGCGGATCGACTGTGAGCGCGAGTCTCAACACTACGAGCACCCACGATCTGATTATCGCGTTTGTTGTCGTCAACAGTTGGAGTCCGGCCGCTAGCTGCAGCGATGCGAGTAAGCTCACCTGGACCCAGAGAGGGGCGTATGACGAGCAGTCTTCCTACCCTAACGTCTACGAGTTCTACGCGGTGGCGTCCAGTGTGCTTGCCTCGGACAAGATTACCTGCTCGACATCCGCGAGCGGGAATCTGAATCTCATCGCGTTGGCAGTATCTGGAGCGAATGTAACAAGTCCCTTCGACTCCTCAGGCTCGCTTCCCGTATATGCTGCCGGCGCGAACTCCGCACCTTCGCTTTCCGCCAAAACCTCCCTCGGCTACGATATGATCATCGGACTCGCTGCCGCCGACGGGTACGTCACGGGGACACTCCACCCCGGATCAGGATACACAAGCATTATCGACGAGGTGATGAGCAAGACTCCCTCATCCGGAGGAGAGTACGCTGGCTCAGGGGCACCTGGAACGTACCCGGTCTCGTTCGGTGAACCTGCAAACGACTCCTGGACGCTGCTGGCTGACGCAATCAGAGGGGCGACCGTCGGCACGACAGAGACTATCAACTGGGCCGGTTACGCCGCAGTGGGCGCAGAGACATCGGTTCAGCAAGTAAACGGTTCATGGATCCAGCCCTCAGAACCCGCCTGCCCTGAAGTCGAAGGACTCGTCGAAGTCTTCTCATTCGCTCAGGTATGGTGGGTGGGGATCGACGGTTTCTTTAATTCCAGTTCCGCCTCGGAGACTGTGGAACAGATCGGAACGGAATACAACTGTTACGACGGTTCCTCGAGTTACTCTGCGTTCTACGAGTTCTATCCCGCAGGTTCAGTCACGATCTCCAGCTTCACGATCGACCCAGGAGATCACGTCGCTGCCAGCGTCACGTATTCTGCTTCCACCGGAGTCTTCACATTGTCCATCCACGACGTCACGCGGTCCGAACCTTTCGCGACCGCCTCGAGCAACACCAACGCACTGGAGGCCTCGGCCGAGTGCATTGTCGAGATTCCGGGCGGAACCAGCACCGACGCATACCCGGGCGAGCAAACCAACCCCGTCCGGCCAACGAATACAGGAGAACCAACCACCTGCTACGCCGCACTCGGCTCCACGCCGCTGCAGCCGTTCTCTGCACTCAAAACGGCGGTCG
>JBEKEY010000030.1:0-22935 GCA_050013595.1 Thermoplasmata archaeon
ATTCCGAATCCGAGGAGGTATCCCAGCAGGAGGTGGCTGAACGGGTCCATTCGGACTTCCCGACTACCGAACCGGAGGCTGTGGTTCCGACCGACGGGAGAGGAACCCGAAGTAGGTCGGCGGCTCCCCTTCTTCGCGGCCGAGCAAGTAGCCGGTCCGGGCGAACAGGAATCGCGACTCGAAGGTCTCGGTCACCTCTTGGAGCGATGGTCGGTGGGGTGGACCCATCCTGCCCGTAGCCTCTCGAGCAACCCAGCATAGCACGAAGCTTCCCCCGGGTCGAAGGACCCGGTGTGCCTCCCGAGCGTAGTCCTCTCGTCGGGAGATTGGGAGCGTATGGAAACATCCGTGATCGAGCATCCCATCGAGACCTCCCTTAGCAAAGGGGAGGGCCAACGCGTCGCCCTCCTGAACGTCGACCACCAAGCCGGCCTTGGCCGCCCGAGCGCGAGCAGCGGCGACCGCGCCGGGCGAGAGGTCGATTCCGTGCGCTCGGTAGCCGCGTTTGGCAAGGAAGAGAACATTCGAACCCGCCCCGCAGCCTACGTCCAGCACATCCCCACCTTTCGGCAGGAAGCCCTCCGCGACGGCGAGCTTGATGGGGGGGCTCGGTCCGGGCTCGAACCACGGGAGCTGGTCGTAGGCGGTTTCCTCATACGTCGAACGCCACTGGGCACGATGCGTAGGGGAACTCCCTCGCTGTGCTCGAGTCCGTTTCCTCTGCCTTCGATCTACCATGGGGAATTCACCGGGACTGGTACCTACGCAATCCGCCGGACTTCATGAAGGGCTCGCGGTGTCGGCGACCCTACCGCGGGTTAGGTTCGAGACTCCCGACCGAATTACGTCCCTTGAGCCCACATCTCGTCTACCTTATTCTCGCTGGAACCTTTCGGAAAGGGGCGATCGACGTGACTTTCCCCGCTCCGCCCACGCAGGGGTCTACGCCCAGCGCTTCGGCTCCGTTCCCGCCCTCGACCTCGATCTCTCGAGCTCCGGGTCGACGCCCTCGCAAAGGCTTGCTCCTCACCGCCGCCGTGATCTCGGTCGTGGGGATCGTGGTCCTTGCCCTTCTGTTTACCGCGGTGATTCCCGGCCTCAAATCGTCGCCCCATGGAAGTCCGTCCATCGCCCTGTCGTACTCCCGGGCTCGCACACTCGCTGACCCCGCCGCGGCAGCAACCCCCGGCGGACCGTGGACGCTCCGGGAGGCATCCGCCGCGGACGCGAACACGGCCCTTATGTGGGGGGCGATTTACGATGCGACTTGTGGCGTGGGCCCGGACTTCCATTTCCTGACCTCCGTGCAGCCGAGGATTCCCGTCTTTGACGGTTCCCTGGCTTCAGGCCTGTCTCCTTCCTGGCTGTTCCAGTACTCGAATGGGACCTCCGCGCCAGAGGGAATCTACAGCCTTGCGGTGATCGTCGTGAATGGAACCGCGATCCCCTGGGTGACCTTCTTGACCGCGTGCCTTGCCAGCGATTCATTACCCTTCGTGGCACTTCCCGCTACGGGCATCGTGGACAGCCCGACCGCTCTCGCTGCGGCAGTCAATTCGAGTGCCTCGTTCATCAACGCCCACCCCGGACTCAATGCCAGCTTCGATCTGATCCAGGGCTACTTCAACGCGACGGAAGGGTATTGGTGGTCGGTCACGCTCACGACATGCGCTCCCGTTCCCTTCCCCAGCGCACTCGGTGGACCGCCCTCCGATGGCACGTCGTTGGACGAGTATGTCAACGCGACTTCCGGTCTCCCTCCCTTGCAGGCGGGAAGCGTTCTCTCCGGGCCGATTTGTTGAGACGCCACTGACCTCGGGAATCGATCTCGCGAAGGGCCCTCAGGTGAGAGCGATCGCGGGAAGAGGGCCTTCTGGGTGCCAGAGGAGATACGCCTACTCAACGGGACCGTGCGATGGCCTGGAAACCGATGCAATGGCGGTGGATTTCTCGAAAGGTGTTTCTCCTACCGCGGTAAACGGAGTCGATCATGAAGCTTCCGGAGAGGATCTCCATCCGGCTCGCGAAAAGCGACCGCGATTGGGTCCTCGCCCGCTCGCTTCTCCTCGAGTACCTCGATTGGCTCATTGAGCATCGGGAGGTGACTGCGTTCGACGATTCGGTGTTGAAGGTCGGCGTCGACGACTTCCACCAGGAAGTCGCGTCGCTGCCGGGGCCGTACGGTCCTCCACGAGGCTCCCTGTTCCTCGCGTTCGCCGACGGCATGCCCGTAGGATGTGGCGCGTTGAAGTCGCTCGGTCGGTACCGAGCGGAGATCAAGAGGATCTACATCCGGCCTAGCTCGCGAGGCTCAGGTCTCGGCCGGCGCATCACGAGGACGCTCGTGAATCGGGCTCGCGCGCTCGGCTACCAGAGTGTGGCCCTCGACACGCTGCCCACGATGACGGCCGCGATCGCCATCTATCGGAGCGAAGGGTTCGAACCCATTCCACGGTATTGGCCCCATCCCGTGCCGGACGCCCTCTTCTTTGGGAAGGAGCTACGACCCAAGGCCCCCGCTTCGCGTCGGAAGCCGAAGTAGGTGCAACCTGCGTTGCACCTTCAGTTCCTAGCCCACCCGGGGGCGAACAAAGTGCAACGCCTTGATTTTTGAAATCTTCATCTCCTCCCCCGTCGCTCTCGAGAGGAGGTGCTTACCCATGTCTCGGGCGCCGTGCACCGCCGGTTGGGTCACCGGATCACTCGCCGTCCTCGTGGTGTTGCTCGTGCTCAGCGGCTCCCCGCCAACGCTTGAGCCGCGGGCGTCGAGTCACGCTTCCCCCGCGGCGCTATCGCTTTCAGGCTCCGTCGCGGAGCAAGGACCTCGGTCGGTCCTCCTCACCGCGACCAATTCCTCCGTAGCCGCCGGGGTCGGGATTCGATTCGTTCTGAACGTGACCCCCGTCAATTGCGCGTACGCCGTGGCCGCGAACGTCTCCGTGTCGAGCATCAACATCCACCTGGGGGATGGTTTCGTGTTCCAAGCGCTCCAACCGAGTATCGACACGTACGCGAACCAGTGCACGGCGTCGCCTTGGACATTGTCGGTCCCTCTGGTCTACGCGTACCGAAGTCCGGGAACCAAGCAAGTTCAGGCGTTCGTCACCTGGGGCGATGGGTCGATCGTTGCCTCGAACACCGTGACGGTGAACGTAACGGGACCCACTTCGATCAACCTCGGACCGCTCGAAGCGTGGTTCTGGGGCGCTCTCGCGGGAACGGGCGTGACCTTGTTCGCGTGCTTCCTTCTCCGCCGTCGATTGCCGAAATCGCCCTCGCTCCCGCCGCAGATGGTGTAGGCGATAAGGGGTCACCGATGAGCGTCAAATGGAGGATCAAGGGCGGAGTCACCGCGGTCGCAGGGTTCGTCCTGGTCGGTCTAGGCGCCGCGTCCACGTTCGTCGCGCTGGGGGTGGCCGGTGAGTTCGAATCGAGAATCGAGTCCACTTGGCTCCCGGGGTCCCCGCTCGTAGCCTTGTACGCGCTGGCCCTGCTCATCTGCGCCGTCGCGGTGGCCGGCATTGGAGCGCTTCTGATCGGATACGCTCGAGGAGAGCGCGACCGGGAGGAGGCGCTCCTTCTCGACCCCCTTTCGTACCCTCCGGTCCGCCATCCCTGGAGAAGGGTTCTGCCGTGGTTCGCGCTCGTCGTGGCGGTGCTGGTCATCCCAGGCCTCGCGGTCGTTCCGTACAGCCATTCCTACAGCACAGAGCTGGTTGTGAGTCTCTGTTCCGCTGGCCCCTACATCTCGGTGGAGTACCTCAACCTGCCCTCGGGCGCAGTGCTCTCCTTTCAGTGGGCATCGTCGGACGGCCGCCCGGTCAGTGAGGTCTACGCCCCCTCGGGTCCCCCGGTCGGCTCCACCTACGCTCTACCCAACCTGTTCTTCAACAGCACGTGGGGGTACTCCGTGGTCCAAAGCCATGGAAATCCCATTCCGTTCTGGGCCTGCGATATCTCTTCCTCGCTAGGTCCCACGAACCGGACCGTAACCCTGACCGGGACCTACTACGCGGAGATTCTCTGACCGAGTCACCCCGGGGGCCGAGTCGCGGAGCACGCGAGAGAGCCTCGAGCCGGTTGGGATCGAGAGATTGTCTTCGTGGTCCCCATCGATTAATGTAACTCCCGGACATGGGTGAGCATGCCCGGAACCCACCCAGAAATACCGACGGTCTACTGCGTCCGTCTCCTCGTGCGGGACTTTCGAAAGTCTTGGCACTTCTATCGGGATCGACTCGGGCTCACGCCCATGAAGGGTCACGGACAACCGCCCTACGGTGAGTTTGTCGACAAGGACAGGGCGGTGCTAGCGATCTTTGACCGGAAAGTGATGGCGAAGGCGGTCGGACTCTCACCGGGGCGGTACTCGAGCAAGAACGTGGGTCGTTCCACCGTCATCTTCTCCGTCAAGGACGTCGACCGTTTCGCGCAGCTACTCCGCCGGCGAAGGGTGCGGTTGCTCCGGGGCCCGACGAATCGGCCGGACTGGGGCCTACGGACCATCCACTTCCAGGACCCCGACGGCTACTTGGTCGAGGTCTACTCGGCGATTCCTACATAGTGGCGCACCGGCACCGACCGCAGTAGTGATGGGACCGGGTCGCTGGCCCGTTTGGGCTCGCCCCTCTCGGCTCGGGTACCGCGCCCCGGCATCGAGGTTCGCGCGAAGAGCGATCCGAGAGCTTAGCCGGCCTTGGCTGGAAGGAGCGCCTCCGCGAAATCGCGAAGCAGGAAGGGGCGGACGAGCGTGATGTCCGCCCGCTGCGACGGGTCACCCGAAGGGGAGGGGGGATTCGACGCGGGCGCGATCACAATCACTCGAAGCTGTGAGACCAGCGCGCGAGCCTGACCCACGAGCCCGTTCCAGCTTCCGTCCGCCAGGCCGACATCGACAACGAGAATCGTCGGGCGATGACGGCGAACCAGTTCGAAACCTTCGTTTTCCCCCGCCGCCTCCCCCACGACCGGAACGAGGTTCATTCGAAGCAGGCCTTGAAGCAGCGCGCGGGTCCCCCCATCCCCGGCGACAACGACGGCATTCTGGGTGTGGTCGCGTTCAGCGCTCACAGTCTCTGTGTCCGGCGCGAACCCGGTTCGCGCCTCCACGAGCCAAGAGCACCACCGTCCCCATGCTATTTCTGACTACGTCCCGTTCGTTTCCCACTCACGTCGAGCAATCCGGCTGCGATTCGGTGGCGGGTGGGCCCGATTCCGAGGATCGGAGCCGAGAGTTGGGGTTCGCTATGGATTGCCAATCTACGGAGGCGTCGGCTCCGCACCGACCCCACACCGCCGTCCGGTGTAAAGCCTATCTTTTTATATGAGCGCTTTCTTACTTATCGCGAAGAAAGCCCAGGGTTCGACTGCCTCTCGGCGGCGTTCCCGGGAGAAGAACGATGTCCAAGATCATAGGAATCGACCTAGGGACCAGCAACTCCGCGGCGGCCGTGCTCGAAGGCGGACGCCCGGTGATCATTCCGAGCTCGGAAGGAACCACCGTCGGTGGAGGGAAGGCGTTTCCGTCGTACGTGGCGTTCTCAAAGGACGGCCAGCTAATCGTCGGTGAGCCGGCCCGCCGCCAAGCGATCTCGAACCCGGAAGGGACCGTCACTGCCTTCAAGCGAAAGATGGGAACCGATTACCAGTACACGCTTCACGGAAAGAAGTACACGCCGCAGCAACTTTCGGCGTTCCTTCTCCAGAAGATCAAGCGGGACGCGGAAGCGTTCCTTGGTGACAAGGTCGAGAAGGCGGTCATCACCGTGCCGGCCTACTTCAACGACAATCAGCGCCAGGCGACGAAGGACGCGGGCGCCATCGCCGGCCTCGAGGTCATCCGGATCATCAACGAGCCGACCGCGGCGTCGCTGGCGTACGGTCTGGACAAGGCCGGGAAGAACCAGAAGATCCTCGTGTTCGACTTGGGCGGAGGAACCCTCGATGTCACCCTGATGGACTTCGGTGAGGGCGTTTTCGAGGTCATGTCCACGAGTGGCGACACGCAGCTCGGAGGGACCGACATGGACAGCGCGGTAACCGAGTGGATCGCGGCGGAGTTCCAGAAGGAGTCCGGGGTCAACATCCGGTCCGACAAGATGGCGATGCAACGAGTCCGGGACGCGGCCGAGAAGGCGAAGATCGAGCTCTCCTCGACCATGGAGACCCAGATCAACCTCCCCTTCCTGACGGCGACGAACGAGGGCCCGAAGCACCTCGCGCTCCCGTTGAGCCGCGCGAAGCTCGAAGAGCTGGTCCGACCGATCGTCGACCGCTGCCGGACCCCGGTCGAGCAGGCGATCAAGGACGCGAAGATCCCGAAGGACCAGATCAACCGAGTCGTCCTCGTCGGGGGTCCGACGCGGATGCCGATCGTTCAGAAGTTCCTCGAACAGACCATCGGACGACCGATCGAGCACGGCGTCGACCCGATGGAGTGCGTGGCGACCGGCGCGGCCGTCCAGGGTGGTGTTCTCGCGGGAGAAGTGAAGGACGTGGTCCTGCTCGACGTGACGCCGCTTTCGCTCGGACTCGAAACGCTCGGAGGTGTGTCCACCCACCTGATCGACCGGAACACGACGATCCCGACCCACAAGAGCCAGATCTTCACCACGGCGGCCGACAGCCAGTCGACGGTCGAGATCAAGGTCTACCAGGGCGAACGCCCGATCGCGGCCGACAATGTCGCTCTCGGGAGCTTCCTCCTCAACGGGATACCTCCCGCCCCCCGAGGCATTCCTCAGATCGAGGTCTCGTTCGATATCGACGCGAACGGGATCCTGAACGTCTCGGCGAAGGACCTCGCGTCCGGTCGCAAGCAGGGGATCACGATCAGCGCGTCCAACAAGCTCTCGAAGGACGAGGTCGCGAAGATGGTGCACCAGGCCGAGGAGTTCGCGGAGAAGGATCGCGAACGGGCCGAGCTCATCCAGGCCCGCAACGCGGCGGAGTCCCTCGCCTACGAGGCCGAGCGGGTCCTCACCGACCAGAAGGAGAGGATCGACGGCAGCGAGGCGGATTCGATCCGCGACAAGGTGAAGGCTCTGCGCGAGGTCATCGGAAAGAAGGACGCTACGCTCTCCGAGCTACGTGGCCCCACCGACGAGCTCACGAAGGCTCTCCACGCCGTGGCCCAGAAGCTCTACCAGTCCGCGTCCGCCCCCAGTCCGGGCAGCGCCGAAACGCCTCCAGGTGGGGAAGCGCCCGAAGCCCCGCCCTCCGGCGGGACGGGCCCCGTCGACGCTGATTTCAAGGTCGTCGACTCGGACAACAACGGCGAGAAGGGCCAGCCGTAAGGGCCGTTCGGGTCACGCGGTCGCGACCGGTCGGGGCCACTCCCGGCCCTTCGCCGGCCCGACGTACTCCACATCGGGCCGGATCAGTCGGTTGTCGGCCGCCTGCTCGAGTGCGTGCGCCGTCCAGCCGGCCGTTCGAGCGACAGCGAACGTCGGGGTGAACATCTCCCGAGGAAGCCCGACCGCCTCGAGGACGACCGCGCTGTAGTACTCCACGTTGGTGAACAGCCGGGCCTCTGGACGGGCTCGCCGCAACGCCGCGAGGGCCGTGCGTTCGACCGCTTCCGCCAGGTCGAATCGGGCGGGGTCGGCCACGGCGCGAGCGATCTTGTGGAGCACGAGTCCCCTCGGGTCCTCGGTCTTGTAGGCCCGGTGGCCGAAGCCGAAAAGTAGCTCCCGGCGGGCGAGCCGCTCGGCGATCCACTCCTCCGCGTGCGGCGGGGTACCGATCGCGTCCAACATCTCGGAGACGCGGCTCGGCGCGCCCCCGTGGAGCGGACCCTTGAGCGTCGCGAGGGCCGCGGTGGCCGCGCTGATGAGGTCCGACTGGGTAGAGATCGCCACCCGCAGGGCGAACGTCGACGCGTTCATGCCGTGGTCCGCGAGGAGGCAGAGGTACCCCTCGAGCGCCCGCACGCGTTCGGGCGAGGGTTCGGCGCCGGTGAGCATCCAGAGGTAGTTCGCGGCGTGAGAAAGTTCGGGCCGTGGGTCGATCGGGGCTCGGCCCTGGGAGCGGCGCACGAAGCGGGCGAGGAGCACCGGGGTCCTCGCGATCAGACGGAACCCCTCCTCGAGGGTCGGGGGGTAGCCGTAGCTGCCGTCCCCGAGGGAGGAGAGGATGGTGCGCAACGCCTCGAGCGGTGGCAAGTCGGCAGAGAGCGCGTCCACGACCCGCTCGGTCGTCGCGGGCGGGTTCCGGCCCGCCTTCAGTGCGGCGACGACTTCGGGCGATGGGTCGACCTCCGGTGGGTCCCCGTAGAGCAGAAGGTGGACCACGGATTCGTAGGGGACACCGGGGACGAGCGCCCGTACGTCGAAACCTCGATACACGAGGTCACCGGTGGTCCCGCCGACCCAGGAGACCTGCGACTGGCCGACCACGACATCGTCGAGACCCTTCGAGACATGCGCGGGCGTCACGGCGGGCCGAACGCGGTCCTCAACATATCGTTCGCCCTGCCCGGAAAACGCTAAAGGCCGTGCTCGGGTCGACGGGTCGATGGTCGACGGCCCGGCCCACGTCGTGGAGAGGCTCCTTCAGCAACGCGTAACGCTCGAACTGAAGGACACCCGGACGCTCTCGGGGAAGCTCGTCGGAGTCGACGAGCACATGAACCTCGTTCTCGACGACGCCGAGGAACGGACCGCCGAGGTCACCCGCCACCTGGGCCGAGTCGTCCTGCGCGGGTCGAACGTCGTCACCCTGAACGCCCCGCAGGGCGCGGCAGGGAAGTCGTCCTGATGGGACCGTCCGGCGCTGCCCACCCCGATTCGGGCCGGCCGCGGCCGAAAGGTGAGGCGCTCGCCGTCCTCAAGCTGCTCGCGATCGCCGGAGGCGACCACACTGCGGTCGTCTTCACCTCCCGCGAGGTCGGAGAACGCATCGGGGTCAGCCAACAGGCCGCGGACCGCTACCTCCTCGCCCTCGAGGCGAAGGGCCTCGTCACTCGGTCGATGGCCCAGCGTCGCCAGCGTCTCCTGCTGACCCCGGCCGCGATGGAGCTCCTACGAAGCGAGTACCACGGATATCGTCGGATCTTCGAGGGACCGGCGAAGGTCGCACTCTCGGGGAAGGTCTCCTCGGGCCTGGGAGAAGGTCGGTATTACCTGAGCCAGCCCGGTTACGTCATCCAGTTCACCGAGCGGCTCGGCTACTCGCCGTATCCGGGCACGCTCAACGTGCGGGTCGCTGCGGAAGCCCTGCGCAAGGCGTCCCTCGTCTCCGAGTGGAGCGGGATTCGGATCGATGGCTTTCACGCGAGCGGGAGAACGTTCGGTGGAGCGACCTGCTTTCCGGCGCGGATGAACGGACATCCCTGCCACTTGATCCACCCCGACCGGACCCACTACAAGGACGTCATCGAATTCATCGCTCGGGACTGTCTTCGGGAAGCGCTGCACGTCAAGGACCTTGACACGGTCGAAGTGTCCATCGAGGAATCGTGACGCCGGAATCCGTCGGCCGCAGCGTGGCCCGGGACCGTCGTCCCGACCCGGCTCCGTCGGGAGAGGCCCGACGGTACGTCAACCAGTGGGTCGAAGCCGAGGCGATCGGGTCGGACCGGGTACGCGCGTTCGTACTCATCCTGCGGACTCGAGGTTGCTACTGGGCCGATGTCAAGGGTTGCTCGATGTGCGGATACTCGAAGGACACGCTCGGGCGTTCGGCGACCCCCGACGAGCTCGCCGAGCAACTAGCGCGCGCGCTCGCGCGCTACGCGGACGAGCCGTACGTGAAGATCTACACCTCGGGAAGCTTCCTCGATGACCGCGAAGTCGACCCGTCCAGCCGGAAGGCGATGGTGACCGCATTCTCGGGACGGGCGCGACGTCTCCTCTTCGAGACGCTGCCCGAGTTCGTCGAACCCGAACGGATCGGTCCGTTGAGGGAGGCTTTCTCCGGAGAGCTCGAGGTCGCGCTCGGGCTCGAATCCACGGACCCGACGGTGCTCGGCCGATTCGTCAACAAGGGCTCGCCACCGTCCGAATACCTTGCCGCGGCCGACCGTCTCGGGCCCCTCGGGGTCCGAAGTAAGGCCTACCTGCTCCTCAAGCCCCCGTACGTCACGGAATCCGAGGCGGTCGCGGATGTGGAACGCTCGATTCGCGAGGCCGCCCCGCACTTCGACGCGATGTCGGTGAACCCGGTTCACATCCAGAACGGCACGGTGGTCGAATGGCTGTACCACCGGGGGCGGTACCGGCCCCCGTGGCTCTGGTCGCTCGTGGACGTTCTCCGGACGGGGTCCACGTCCCGCGGTAGCTCTCGACTCGTCTCCTTCCCAACGGCCGGGGGCCTCGCGCGAGGCCCGCACAACTGCGGCGCGTGCGACGCCCGGGTGCTCGCCGCCATCGAGGAAGCATCGCTCTCCCAGGAGTTCGGCGGGCTGGACGCTCTCGACTGCGCGTGCCGGGAGGAGTGGCGCGCGACGCTCGCGTACGCACCGCTCGGAGTGGAAGCATGAGCCGCCTCGTTCCCCGCGTGCCGTCGCATGCGGTCGACACGATCGCGCAGTTCCTGAGAGCGCATGCGCTCGGGAACGGTTCGGACGGAGTTGTGGTGGGTCTCTCCGGAGGGATCGACAGTGCGCTCATGGCGCGACTCGCACGGGATGCGCTCGGGCCTGAGCACGTGCTCGCCATCCTCCTTCCCGACGCGCGGTTCCCGGACTCCCTCCTCGAGGAGACCCAGGCCTACGCACGGGAACTCGGGATCCAGTCACGCACCGTGCCGATCGAGTCGATCGAAGCGTCGTACCGAACCCTTCTCCCCGAGCTTGTGGACCGGGTCTCCCTCGGGAACGTGAAGGCACGGATCCGCATGACCATCGACTACTCCATCGCCCGCGAATGCCACCGCCTGGTCGCCGGCACGGGGAACAAGTCCGAGCTCCTGCTCGGCTATTTCACCAAGTACGGGGACGGGGGCGTCGACCTCCTCCCGCTCGGCGACCTCTACAAGACGGACCTACGGTCGATCGCCCGGGACCTCGGGCTCCCCACCGCGATCCTCGATCGCCCGCCGACCGCCGGGCTCTGGGACGGTCAGACCGACGAAGCGGAGCTCGGCATCTCCTACGAGGACGTCGACCAGATCCTCTACGGGCTCGAACAGCTTCGCGGCGAGGAGGAGATCGCTGCGCTCACCGGATTACCGATCGCCCAGGTTCGCGAAGTTTCGGACCGGGTCGTGCGTTTCCGTCACAAACGCCGCCCACCCCCGATCCCGAAGGTCCGATTGCGCACGATCGGGATCGACTGGCGGGAATGACCCCCTCCGACGGCGGGAGCCACCCTGCGCGCTCCGGCGTAACGTTTTACCCGTCGGCGGCTCGGGGCGCCATCTACTGACACTCTACCTCCATGGACCGAGCGACCTACCAGCGCCTCTACGATGCCCTCGTCACCTACGACGACGTTCACCACATCGCGCACGCGGAGCACTGGGACGAAGAGCTCCTCTTCGTGATCCACACGCATCGCGTCACGCGCGACGCGACCCGCCGTTTCTATGTCGTGAAGCGTCAGCTCCCGAAGCTCGTCTCCCAGTGGAAGCACGGCCGCTCGATCCTCGATATCGCGCGGGAGTGGAAGTTCCCTCCGGTGCTGATGGGCCAACAGATGTTGGGCGAGCTCGGCATCCCGCGAAAGAAGGTCTGGGGAGCTTTCCTGCACCCCGAGACGGCCCCCGACGCTCGTCTACGGAAGGAGGTCGATGAGCTCCTCGCGGCGGACATGATCTATTCACCGCACGGCATGGAGCTCCAGCGCGAGCGGGGTCGTAAGGGCGAGGAGCGGCTCGCCACTTGGCTCGAGAAGCACGGCATCGGCTACCGGACCGAGAAGGACCTGCGGGGAAAGTACGCGAAGACCCCGGATGCGCTCTTGGACGAACCCATCATGTTCTACGGGCAGAAGCTCACCTGGATCGAATCCAAGGCGAACTTCGGCGACGACGTCGAGCTCCGGAAGAACCTTCGACGCCAGCTGGGGCCGTACACCGAGATCTTCGGCGAAGGAGCCGTCGTCTACTGGTACGGGTACGTGGACGGCGCGGAATCTCCGCCCGGCATCTTGCTCTGGGACGGGACCACGTTCGAGGCGATCACGCCGATCGTACCGCCGCGCTCCGAGCGACCTCACGCTGTTCACCCGTCGCGAGATCACGCTCGACCAGCGCACCCGGCGCCGCCTCCCGCAAACCCAGGATCAGGGCACGGCGGCTCCGGCGGCGTGCCGCCTCCTTGAGCTGCCGCGAGAGATTCCGGGACAAGAGGTCGCAGTCGGCGCTGAATCCGGCGCGTCGGAGTTCCTGCACGAGCCCGATCGCCTCCGCGTGGAGCGCAGGGTCCGCGACCGCGACGAACGTGTCGAGCGGTGGCTCGCCCTCGGGCCAACGCCCGGCCCCTTTCAACAGAAGTTCGAGCGTCTGGTCGCCGATGGCGATCCCGGCGGCCGCGGTCGACGGGCCTTCGAACAGTTCGATCAGGTGGTCGTACCGACCGCCTCCGAAGAGCGCGCGGGAGTCCCCGCTCCTCGCATACCCCTCGAACACGGTCGACGTGTAGTACGCGATGCCGCGGACGATCGTCGGGTCGAAGACCGTCCGGTCGGAGAGATCCGCGTGGTCGAGGAGCGAGAAGAGCTTGCGCAATCGCTCGACGCCTTCGAGCGCGGCCGCGTCGAGGCCCCCGCGGGAGAGTTCGCTCAGGAACGCGTCGAGGCTCGAGGGGGGGATCCCGTTGCCGGCGCTCTCGAAGAACGAGCGTAGCTCCTCGACCCGGTTCGGCGGGACCCCCGCGGCGGCGAGCTCGCCCTCGAACTCGGCGGGCGGTATCTTCCGGTATTGGTCGACCGCTCGGAAGAACGGTCCGGTCTCGCGAGCTCCCGCGCGACGGCCGAGCCCTTCCGCGATTGCGCGGTCGCTCACCCGGAACGCGTAGAGGTCCTTCGCACCGACCTCGTCGAGGAGGAGCGCGGTCGTTGCGAGGATATCGGTCTCGGCTTCGACCCCGGGGACGCCGAGGATGTCGAGATTGAACTGAAGGAACTCCCGGGTCCGTCCGGCCTGGGGTTCCTCGTACCGCCACGACTTCGACACCGTGAACCACTTGGCCGGGAGAGGCTCCGATTTCGCTCGCGCGGCGAAGACGCGGGCGAGGGAGGGCGTCGTTTCGGGAACGAGGGCGACCGGCCGGTCACCTTTATCGTGGAACATCCAGGTCTGCGCGGCGATCCCCTCACCGCTCTTCGTCTGATACAGGGCGAAGCTCTCGACGCTCGGAGTCTCGAGCTCGACGTACCCGCAACGACGCGCGGCGGCCCGCATCCGCCGGCGGATCTCCGAGCGTGCGCCTGCTTCGGGCGGCGGGTAGTCCCGGAATCCTCGCAGTGCGTC
This sequence comes from Thermoplasmata archaeon, assembly GCA_050013595.1. Taxonomy (GTDB): domain Archaea; phylum Thermoplasmatota; class Thermoplasmata; order Lutacidiplasmatales; family UBA184; genus Lutacidiplasma. The sequence goes on from JBEKEY010000030.1 coordinate 13,414, forward strand.
GAACGGCACGCTGGAACGACCTCCGCCCGGTTAATTATCTATTATGCCGAGGGGTCGGAACGAACCGCGGGGCCGAGGACCCCGGCGCCCACCTCGACCGCCCCCAGCGGAGTGACCCGGTCGGCGAACGCTTTCAGGTGCCGGTAGGCGGCCAGCATCCCGACGAAATTGCGCTGACGGAGCTCGGTCGCGAGGCCCCGCAGGTCGCTGACCGCCGGGGAAATGTCCGCGCCGGAACTTCGCGCGTCGGTGAGACGGTCGCGCACCCGTCGCAGGTCCTCGAAGAACCGGGGCTCGAGCACCGTCCAGAGCGCGACCGCCGCGCGCGCGAGGAGTCGCTCCGCCTCCGACCGGCGGCCCTTCAGGAGGAATTGCCGTCCCTCCTCGAGGGGGCCCTGCGCCGGGGAGGGGTCCCCGCCGAGCTCTCGGATCGTTCGAACGAGGAGGTCGCACTCGCTGAGGAGGATGCGGCCGACCTCCCACTCCTCTTCGACGCGCAAGAGCTCGTCCCGAACGTGCGCGAGGCGCCGCAGCGCTCCCGCGAGGTCGCCGAGCCGGATCGATTCCCGGATCGCGTCCAGCTCGACGTCCGCGCTCGGGGTCGGGACGAGCTGGGTGATCTCGTTGCGCTGTGCCAGCGTCGACTCGAACTCCTCGGCGAGCATGCTGACCAGGTGAACGAACATCTCGCGGGCCAGGACCTCGAGCGAGTGCCCGTCGTCCGCGATATTCGCGGCATTCGAGCGCGCTTCGAAATCGGTGAAATCTACCCCCAGGCGACGGCCGAGTTCGAAGTATTCCTTGACGCGCTTCCGAAGCTGGGGTTCCGTCTTGGCGGTGGGTAGCTCGGGAAGGTCTGTGAGGGGGGCGATCGTCTTGGCGGTGCGCCGTTGGGTCGGCGGTTCCACGTTGCGGGAGGCGGACCGGCCGGGGCGGCTGAGGAGCCCTTGGGAGGACCCTGCGACCGGAGGGCTTGGCTTCGCGAGGTCGACGGTCGCGAGCAGTTCCCCGATCGTTCGGACGTACGTGGGGTCCTTGTCGGGCGAGGAGCCCGCCGCCTCACGCACCGCGGGGAAGAGCGAGACCGCGAGATGGCATTCCGGGCACTGCGGCGCGTCGGGAGCCACCTGCGCATTGCACGCCGGACACGCGGGCATCGAGGTACGTCAGCTCCTCGCCGGGCGACCCGGGAGGTGGGGTCGAGGGGCGGCGCCCCGGTCGATACGGGGGAAGACGGCGGAAACCACGACTGCGATGCGGACCGGGGCGTCCATGGAGCCGGACCCGAATGTAATACCGGCTGCCGCCTCAAAAGCATTCGTGGCCATCGGAATTGACGCTACGGTTCGGGCCCGAGCGGGGCGAGATGACGTCGGGCCGATGGAGTGGGGTGATACACTCCGGTTCGAACATTGGCCGCACGCCGGAGACGGCCGGCACGTTCGGGAGGAAACCGTCGGTGGCACCGGGGGCACCGGAACCCCCGAGAGGTGCCCAGCGATCGTGTCGAACGGCGGCAATCGGGACATTGTGGCGCAGGTCCCGCCGTCCACCGGGGGGCCAACGAGAGCACGCGGAGCCCTTCGATCTTCAGGGTGGGGCCGGACCCGCGACTCCCCCAGAGCTGTACTCGGTCCCCGGGGGCGAGCCCCCGAACGACGCGCGGCAGCGTTTTCGTGGGTTCGAAGGCGATTGCCTCGAGAGCGGTCCCTTGGGAATCCACGATGCGCAGCCGCACGTGCCCTCCGGGAAACGTCCGAGGCTCCTCGGCGACACGGCCGGCAACCCGTCCGGAGCCGTAGGGGAGGAGCTCTCGGGCCGTACGCGGAAGGAGGTGGTCGCCGGTTCCCTGGTTGGTCCGGAACAGGACCCATCGGTCGACCGTTTCGGAACGCACTCCGCGGCGGGCCTTCATCGGGGAGCGGGGGTCGGTCCCCCGAAGCCCGAAGAGGATCGGGCACGGCGTGTGCGGCGTGACGAGGAGGCGTCGCGTGCGCGGGTCGACGCAGAGGAACAAGCCGGGAAGGTCGCGAGCGACGGCTCGCACCGAGTGGACGTCCACCCGGCGCCGGCTCCCTTCGCGCTCGATCGGTCGGTACGCGATGAGCTCCCAAGTGACGCGCCGGCCGGGCCAGGCGATCGCGGCGCTCGCTCCGACCAATCCTCGCCTGTCCCCCTCGGCATGCATCACGGCGCCCACCGAAACAAGGTACCGACGGGTCGCCTCGACCGGAACGATCTCGCGGACCGCGCGGTAGTACCATTCGGACGGGAGCCGACGTCGTACCGCGACCAGTGCCGGGTCCGTCCGGGGCTCCCCCAGTCGGGAGGACTTCCGGACTCGTTCCCAGGCCCGGGCGATGAAATCGGACGCCCGCGCCGGCGGTAGTGGGCCACCGACCGAAAAGCTCCATACGGGTCGGCCGGCGATCTCTCCGACCCGACGACGCGGACCCCGTCCCCGGCCGAATCGGGCCGCGAGCGCGGCGTTCCCTCGCGTCTTCCAGGGGATGTTCGGGTTCAGCCGCACGAGTCGCGGCTCGCCGATGAGATCGACCCCCACCTCCCGGGCGAGGGCCAGCAGTTCGGTGAGCACCCAGGTCGTGCAACCGCCCTGCGGGCTATCGGTGTCGTCAATGCCGACCCAGATCGCGGTCACCCCCCGCGCGCCCGCGCCGAAGGGGAGCGGGCCATCCGCCTACGCGAGTCCGGACAGGAGCTTCTGGTAGGCAGCGAGGTTCGGCTCGAGGGCGATGTCCGTGCGGACGGGCCCGAGTCCATCGCCGACCAGCTTGACCTCGAGGCCGTCGCGACCGGGGACCTTCGGGCGGTGCATGACCCCGATCGGGATCCGACCGGCCTCGGTCGCCTCGAGACAGATTCGGAACATCGCCTTGCGGTCGGTCGGGTCGTACCCCTCGAGGGTCGAGACGTCGAGGACCTTCTCCCGCCAGAGCTTGTACGTGTCGTTGTACGTCACGCACGGGGAGAGGTCCTCGACGAAGGCGAACCCGCGGCCTTCGCGGTTGAACCGGAGGGCCTCGGAGAGGATCGCGGTCATCGCCTTCGGGTCTCCCGAGAAGGTGCGCGCGATGAAGTTCGGCGCCGGGATCGAGAGCGCGGTCAGGATCGAGTGGAACGGCGGCTCGACGTTCCCCTCGAACCCGATCTGGCTCGTGGGGGAGGCCTGCCCCTTCGTGAGGCCGTAGGTCTCGTTGTTCATCACGATGTAGAGGATGGACGCATTCTTCTTGAACGCGTGAATGAAGTGTCCCATCCCGATAGCGTAGCCATCCCCATCGCCGCCCGCCGCGACCACCGTGAGGGCCGGGTTCGCGAGCTTGACGCCGACGGCCTGCGCGAGCAGGCGACCGTGCAGCGCATGGATCCCGTTGATCTCGAGGAAGTTGTGGATCGAGCCGGAGCATCCGATCCCGCCGACGAGCACGAGCTCGTGGGTAGAGATCTTGAGCTCGGCGGCCGCTCGCTTCACGGCCGCGAGTACGCCGAAGTCGCCGCATCCCGGGCACCATATCGGCTGGACGGGCTTCGCGGATTGCACCATCCTACGCCACCTCCTTCATCGCCGCGACGATCTGGGGCGCCCGGAACGTGAACCCGTCGTACTTGAGGACCGAGCGCAGCTTCGCGTAGTGCCAGGGCATCGTCTCGCGGAGGAGACGCGCGAACTGACCGGTATAATTGTGCTCGACCACGTAGGCCACGTCGACCTCCTTCAGGAACGGGTCGATCTCGTGCACCGGGACGGGATAGACCGTGCGCGCCTGGAGGTAACGGGTCGGCTTGCCACGGTGTTGGAGCAGGCCCTGGGCTTCGAGGATCGGGCCGGAAGTGCTTCCGAAGCCGATGATGCCGACCTTGGCATCGGCGGGACCGAAGAAACGGCAGGCGGGGAGCTCCGCGCGGGCGTTCACCATCTTCTCCATTCGCTTCTTCATCATCCGGCTGCGGTTCGTGGGGTTCACCGAGACATGCCCCCACTCGTCGTGCTCGTTGCCGGTCACTTCGGACCAGATACCGGGAGTTCCGGGCGGAGCGTAGGCGCTACGTCCGTCCTCGGAGTGTTCGTAGACCTTGTAATGCGCGAGCTGGGCCACTGCCTCGGGAGAGAGACGGTTCGAACGGTCGACGTGAACCTTCGAGAGGTCGAACCGTGCGCTCGTCGTCGTGTTCTGGCAGAGCGCTTGATCGAGGAGCAGGATGACGGGAAGGCGCCAGCGCTCCGCCAGATTGAGCGCCTCGACCGTAAGGTCAAAGCAGTCGACCGGGTCAGCCGGGGTGAGAATGAACCGGGGATACTCCCCGTGCCCGAGGTTCGCGAGATGCGATAGGTCGGACTGCTCGTGGCGGGTCGGTTGGCCCGTCGATGGCCCGACCCTTTGGCAATCCGCGATGACGACCGGGATCTCGGCCGTCGAAGCGTGGCCGATCCCTTCTGTCATGAGCGAGAGTCCGGGGCCGCTCGTGGAGGTCATTACTCGGGCGCCGGCGTACGACGCCCCGATCACCATGTTGATCGCGGCGAGCTCGTCCTCGGCCTGACGGACCACGCCCCCGAAGGCCGGCAAGTACCGCTGGAGGTATTCCATGACCTCGGTGGCAGGAGTGATCGGGTACCCGGCGAAGAACCGCCCACCGCCCACGACGAAGCCGAGGGCGACGGCCTGGTTACCGGTGGTGAGGATCATATCGAGCGCGTCGCCGCTCTGCAGCGCAAAGCGATTCTCGACCCCGGGGGCGGCGAGCGCGGCCTTCCGTCCGATCTCAAGGGCCTTGAGGTTCTTCTCCAGGGCATCCCCGCCGCGTCGCTTGAATCGCTCCTCGATCACGGCGCGGGTCTCGACCGGGTCGAAACCGAAGAGCACGGAGAGCGCGCCGTACGCGGCGGTGTTCTTGAAGATCGGCTGGCCGAGCGGTCCACCGACCATCGTCGCGAACGGGAAGCCCGCGGAGTGCGGGTCGGCGATGTGGAAGGTCGTGGAGTCGTAGATGATGAATCCGTGGGGTGCGAGCTCGGCCTTGCCCATCTCGACCGCCTCGTTGTCGAAGGCCACGAGTACGTCGACGTGGGACTTGACCGCGGCCAACGGGTCCCGGCTTCCGCGGACCGACGCGTCCGCGTGGCCCCCGCGGATGCGGGAGAGAACGTTCCGGGAGGTGTAGACGTAGAGCCCGCGCTTGCGGAAGTAACGGCCGAGGAGGTCGGAGACCGTCAACGTTCCGTCGCCGCCCTGCCCCCCAATCATCACGCTCACGTCGCGGAGCTCGAGCGGCGGACGGGGGGCTCCGGGACCGGACTGTTCCGCAAGAGGAGCGATGTGGGCGGCCGCGGGGGTCATTCAGATACTCCAAGCACAGGTCGTCGCCGACTTGTACGCGGTTCGAGGGCAGGTCGCTATTTAAGCGGTCAGCCCTCCGAACGCGGTCCTGGGGCCGGACTCACCCCAAACCCCTTGACAAAGGTTAATTCGCCCGCGCCCGTGGAAGACCGGATGGCGAAGACGCGCCTCGTCGAGAACTATCACCCCGAGACCCGTCGCCAGCGGAACATCCATCCTCGGCTCGAGATCTGGGACGAGACCCTTCGCGATGGCGAGCAGATGCCGGGGGTCCATTTTTCCCCCGAGGAGAAGCTACGGATCGCCACGGCGCTTTCGGAGATCGGGGTCGGCGTGATCAACGCGGGGATCCCCGTCGTCTCGGAAGAGGAGGCACGCGCGGTCCGTGTAGTGGCGGGGGCCGGGCTGAAGGCCAAGATCTTGGCAGCGGCGCGCACGGTGCCGGCCGACGTCGATGCCGTCATCAAGAGCGGGGCCACGCACATCGCGATCTTCGTCGCCGCGAGCCACGTTCATCTCAAGTTCAAACTCAAGATGACCCAGGCCGAGGTCCACGCGGCCTCCGTCAAGACGGTTCGGCAGGCGAAGGACGCGGGCCTGCACGTCGCGTTCGTGACCGAGGACACGGTCCGAGCACCATTTGATTTCGTGGAGAAGCTGTATCGGGACGTTCAGGACGCCGGCGCGGACCGCCTCGTGGTCGCCGATACGGTGGGGATCATGACGCCCATCACCTTCCGCTGGTACCTCACGGAGTTCCAGCGCCGAGTGAAACCGAAGGACCTCTCGGTTCACTGTCACAACGACTTCGGGCTGGCGACGGCGAACACCCTCACCGCGGTGGAATGTGGCGCGAGAGCGCCGCATGTCTGCGTCAATGGGATCGGCGAGCGCGCGGGGAATGCGGCTCTCGAGGAGGTCGTCCTCGGACTCGAGACGCTCTACGGCATCCGTACCGGCATTCGGACGGAAGGTATCCACGACCTCTCGCGCCTGGTCGAGGAGTTGTCCGGGGTGCCGGTCGCCGCCAACAAGGCGCTCGTCGGCTACAATGCGTTCTCCCACGAGGCGGGCATCCATACCCACGGCATCCTCGCCCACACGCTCACGTACGAGCCCCTCCAACCGGGTACGGTGGGACGGCAGCGTCAGATGATCCTCGGTAAGCACACCGGAAAGGCCGCGCTCGTCGAGAAGCTGAAAGAACGAGGGATCTCGGCGCCCGACCCGCTCCTCATCGAACTTCTCCGTCGGGTCAAGTCCCACGCGGAGGCGCGCTCCAAGTCGGGTCTCCGTCGGCTCTTGCGGGACTACCGCCTCCTCTTCGAACGTCCGGGAATGAGCGACGCGGAGTTTTGGGTGATCGTGGACGCGGTCGGGATCCGTCCGGTGAACGCATGAGCCTGTCGAACGGCCACGGTGCTACCCTCGCGGAAAAGGTCCTGGCCCGCGCTTCGGGCCTCGAACGGGTCGTCCCCGGCCAGATCGTCGAGGGGGCGGTCGACCTGGCGATGATGCACGAGCAAGGCGCGCAGACGGTCGGGCCTTTCCATCAGATGGGCGCGGTCAAAGTGTGGGACCCCGACCGTGTCGTGATCGCGATCGACCATTGGGTTCCGGCATCCACCGAGGGCGCCGCGGTCCTGCACCGTATCCTACGAAAGTTCGCGGCGGAAACCGGACTCCCGCACTTCTACGACGTGGGTCGTCACGGCATCTGTCACCAGATCCTCGCGGAGAACGGCTGGGTCGTCCCCGGTGACCTCGCCGTCGGGACCGATTCCCACACGAACATGCTCGGCGCCATGGGTTCGGTGGCGACCGGCATCGGGCCGACCGAGATGGCCGCGGTGCTCGCGCTCGGCCGCCTCTGGCTCAAGGTTCCTCCGACGATCCAGATTCGGGTTCGGGGCTCGTTCGGAAAGGGTGTCACCGCGAAGGACCTCGTGCTGAGGATCCTGGGGGAGGTCAAGACCACCGGGGCCACCTACAAGGCGGTCGAATTCTCCGGACCGACGGTCCGGGGACTCTCGATGCCCGAGCGTTTCACCATCTGCAACATGACCACGGAAATGGGGGCGAAGACCGGCATGGTCGCCCCGGACGCGAAGACCTTCGAGTATCTCGCGAAGATCGCGAAGCATCCGATGCATCCCTTGAACTCGGACGCGGACGCGCAGTACGAGCGAACGATCGACATCGACGTCGACGGGATGCCCCCGATGGTCGCGTGTCCGTACTCGCCCGATAATGTCCGTCCGTTGACCGACGTCGTTCGGGAGCACGTCAAGGTCGACCAGGTGTTCCTCGGCTCGTGCACGAACGCACGCATCGAGGACCTCCGGGAAGGCGCGGCCCTGATGAAAGGCCGAAAGGTCGCTCCGGGGGTCCGATTCATCGTTTCACCGGCCTCTACCTCCATCTACGACCAGTGCCTCCACGAGGGGATCATCGAGACGTTCACCGAGGCGGGGGCGGTCTTCACGAACTCGAGCTGTTCCGCTTGCTTCGGGGGGAACATGGGGATCCTCGCGCCCGAGGAGGTCTGCGCTTCGTCCTCGAACCGAAACTTCCCGGGTCGAATGGGTGCGAAGGAGGCCCGGATCTACCTCATGTCGCCGGCCGCCGTCGTCGCGACAGCCATTAAGGGAGAGATCGCCGACCACCGGGAGCTCCTGTAGAGGACCCTATGCAGGACGTCATCGAAGGACGCGTCTGGACCCTCGGCCCGGATGTCGACACCGACCAGATCATCTCCGGAAAGTATCTCACCATCATCGACCCGGAGGAGCTCAAGAAGCACGTCTTCGAGATCGCGCTGCCCGAGTTCGCGAAAGAGGCCAAAGCGGGTGACATCATCGTCGCGGACGAGAACTTCGCCTGCGGGTCGAGTCGCGAACACGCTCCGCAAGCGATGCGGGCGATCGGGGTGGGCGCCGTGGTCGCGGACTCCTTCGCTCGGATCTTCTACCGAAACGCGATCAACCTCGGGATCCCGACGATCGAGGCCCGCGGCGTGCGGGCGATCTTCGAGAAGGGCGATATCGCCCGGATCGAAATGACGGCCGGGCAGGTCACCAACCTCCGCACGGGCGCCTCGGTCCACTTCCCTCCGCTCCCGCACCATCTCCTCGACCTCCTCGCGGCCGGCGGACTCGTCGAAAAGGTCCGCCGCGAACTGGAGTCCCGTGCGGCGGCCGGGAGTCCGCCGTGAAGGATTCAGGCTACGAGGTCGCGGTCTTCGCCGGGGACGGCACCGGCCCGGAGGTCGTCCGTGAAGGGCTGAGGGTCCTGGACGCGCTCGGCGAGGGCGGGTCGGCGCCGTGGCATTACAGTCAGTATCCGGGGGGTGGGCAGTACTACCTGCGCACCGGTCGGGAATGGGAACCCGAGGCGGAGGCGGCCGCCGCGGCCGCCGATGCGATCATGGTGGGGGCCGTCGGCTGGCCCGGCGCGACCCTTCCGAACGGCGACCTGGCCGGGCGAGCCCTCGTCCTCGGACTCCGCGAGGGGCTCGACCTCTACGCCAACGTCCGCCCATGCAAGTTGTACCCCGGTGTCCGCCATCGGATCAGCGGGGAGTATTCTCAGGTCTGGGCTCCGAAGAACGTCGACATGGTGATCGTGCGGGAGAACACGGAGGACCTCTACACTCCGGCCCGCGGTCGGCTGCGACGAGGCGGCTCGACCGAGGTCGCGATCGACACACGCATCATCACCCGCAAGGGTTCGGAGCGAGTGATCCGGTACGCCTTTGAGCTGGCGCGCGCCCGGACCCGAGGCGCCCCCGGGGACGGCGTGCGCCGGCTGACGTGCGTCGATAAATCGAACGTGATGGAAGGCTGCCGTTTTTTCCGCGAAACGTTCGACCGCGTGGCCGCCGAGTACCCCGAGATCGACCGCGACTACGCCTACGTGGACGCTTTCGCCCAGTGGCTGGTCCGTAACCCTGAGCAGTACAATGTCGTCGTCGCGACGAACATGATGGGAGACATCATCACCGACCTTGCCGCCGTACTTCAGGGAGGGATGGGCTTCGCCGCCGGCGGGAACATCGGCACCGACCACGCGATGTTCGAGCCGGTGCACGGCAGCGCGCCGAAGTACGCGGGCAAGAACCAGGTCAACCCGTTCGCGACCTTCTTCGCGGTCGAGCAGATGC
>JBEKEY010000031.1:0-22479 GCA_050013595.1 Thermoplasmata archaeon
AACATCCTTGAGAGAAGTGTCCGTGACCTGGAACGCGACGAGGGCCCGACCGTGGACCAGACGGGGCGCGAGCTCCATCAGACGGTATCGTTCGTCCCGCGTCAAGCTCCAGAATTCTCCCATGTTCCAGGAGAAACCGAGCCCGCGGGTACCGAGTCGAAGGACGTGCTCGATGTTCGCGGCGAGTCCCTTCTCGTCCAGCTCGTCTTCGGGAGTGAACGGCGTCATCATCGTCGTCCATTGGCCCAAAAGCTTCTCCCGGGCCCACGCCTTGGCGTTCGATCGAGTGTATTGCATGATCTTTCTCCTACTCGGGCCCTATGCCGTGCCGCAGCGTCAGGACGAACTTAACACGGCTCCCGGAGTCACCGGTTCAGCCAAGCGTCCGCCCTTCGCGATGAACATCTCGAACACGTCGCCTTGACGTACCTCGTTCACGACCCGGTGTCCCTTTCGATCGGCCCAGGCGCGGACGTCAATTCGATTCGGCACGTCATTGACCAAGACCCGAGCCAAGCTGCCCGACGGAAGATCGGAAAAGGTCGCTTCGAGCCGCGCGATCACTCCTTTGCAGGTGAGGAGCGTACCGTCGACGGTCAGGGCTACCGGGAGAGAGTTCACGATAGAACCCGGACGGCCGGCGGCTCGACCCCGGCAAAGACGTCGATCTTCCCGGTCAGCCGCTGGTGGAGCTCTTCCCGAAGCGCCGCCACAGCGGAGGCGACGACGTTCCCGCCCTCTCGATCTCCGCGGGTGCACACCGCGCCCCGGACCCCGACGATGTCGGGGTTGATCCGGACGAGAGTGTGAAGGTTCGCCACTTTGAGAGCCCCGGAAAGCGCGGTACTCATCCCGGCTTCCTTCGCTTCCGTCACGAGTTCCTTGAGCTGAGACTCTCCGAGGAAATCGAAGAGATTCCGACCGTCCTTGACGAGCGTGTCGATCAGCATCCCGTCGCTCCGACTCTCCTTCCCGAGCTTCACGACCAGAGTCGGGTCGATCCCCCGGTAGAGGTGACTGTCGGCGAACGTTGCGGCGATCAACTTGGTGTCGAAACCCTCGAGCGCCCGTCGACTTTCTCGGAGGATCCGCAGCGCGGTCTCGTAGTCGCTCTCGACAAACCCGACTTTCACGGAGGTCGCTCCCAGAGCGGCGGCGCCGTAGACCGCCATGGCCACGGTTCCGGCCTGGTTTGGCACCACCCCGAGGGTGACGCTCACGTGCATCGGCTTCGGAAAGGCGTTCCGGCACTCTCGGATCACCGGGGGAAAGTTCGACCCCACCCTCATTTCGCGCAGGTTCTTGACGTCCACGATATCGGCACCGCCGGCGACCGCCTCGCGCGCCTCTTCCAGATTTTGGACACTGACCATCAGCATCATGTTAGACCCCAATGACGGAGGAGTTCTTTAATGGGTGACGTAGGAAAGGCTGCTTGTCAATCGAACTTGACGGGCCTATTGGCGCCCGCCCGAGGCTGAGGAGGTTCTCCTTTCGGGACACTCTCGAACCGATTCTTCCAGTCGCCAGTCGCCGCATACTCCCGCGTCACGTCTGTGGGCGCAACTACAATTCCACGAACATGCCGTAACGCATCCGAGTCCAGCCCACGGGTTGGGTCGCCCACGCACCGGTCCGCCCTCTGTGAGAAGATCTCGCGTTCGATGACCGCCCGGGAGGAGCGCGCAGCCCTCACGAAGATTGCCCCATAGGCCACTGACTACCCTACCCGGGAACGCCATCTGCCGGCGAGGACTGCCTGGGACGTGACGATACCGTGTCCCTTCTGCCCGGGGAGCGCGTTTCCGAGCCACGAAGCGGCGAGAGACCATGTCCGGATGGACCACCCGGACGAAGTGAGGAGATTCCTCGAACAAGCCCGAACCCGGCAAGGAGTGCACATGACCGACCCCGAAGCGTGGGCGGCCGGTGAACTCCTCGTCTTGTAGCAGCACTGACGTCCACACGGCCCGAACCGAAGGCGCCCGCAATCGATGGCGGACTGCCAGGAGCGCGCTCGCGTACCTGGGCCGTTCCGAGCGAAATCCTTAGCAAACTCCGGGAGCCGAATCACTGAAGGGGCGGGAACTTGATTTGCCTCAAGAGGTCCTCAAAGCGGGTCATCTTAATGTCCCATTCACGCTCCAAGGCCGCCACATCGAGTCCGAACCCGCCATAGTCGAACCCGCGGTACATCCGGAGCATGTCCTCCCCGAGGTTTTGCAATGCGTCTTTGTCCGACATCTCCACGAATCGGCCGGGGACGCCGAGGCGGCGGGAGACCATCTCTACCATTTCTGGGTAGGTTCTCTCATCGCCTTGCAAATCCACGCCAGTGCCGATGCGCCGGTCCGGCTGCTCGAACGCCCGAGCGGCAATCTCGCCAATGTCGTGCACCGCAACCATCGGGACCTTGGTGCTCGGTTTCAACGGCACGCTCACAACCCCCGCCGTTCGGAGGCCCTGCATCGTCCAGGGCTGGAACATATTCTCCATGAAGAAGCTGGGTCGGACAAACGTCACCGGCACCTGCAAGGACCGGGCCTTCTGTTCGATCGTCACTTTGGAGTCAAAGTGGGGGATTCCCGTGGGCCCGGTCTGTTGCCCGGCCCCCCGGATGGTGCTGAGGACCACGTGAGGGGTCTTGACCCGCTTCGCGGTTTCGAGCGCAATCGTGCCCGCACGAACCTCCCCCTCGATATCGGGAGGTTGCCCCCAGGCGACCGTGAAGGGAGTTGTGACGACAAAGAAACCGTGAGCCCCCCGCAGGGCGGACTCCAAGCTCTTGGGGTCGTGCAAGCTTCCCTGAACCCATTCAATCCGACCGTCCATTGCTTCGGGCTTCTTCGACGGATCGCGACTGAGACCCCGAACCCTAAACCCGCGCTTCAGGAGGCACCGAGCCACCGAGCCGCCTTGCTGTCCCGTGGCTCCCGCTACAAGGATCAATCGGTCGGAATTAGCTAGAGCTGACCCGGGTGTCATCGGGTGAATCCCTTCCCACCTAGCATGGCGTTTACCCGAACGGTGGACGCTTCATAACGAGCAACACCCCGCGATATCGGTCACGAATCCGTAGGAACGCGCAGGCTTCATGAAGGACGCGCGCGACGGATGGAGGACCGCAGTCAGAACGCGAGCTGTGGAACGACCGCGAGGAGCGCGGGGGCCGCTCGTTGACACAGGCGAACCGCCCCTAACCGTGATGGCACTGCGACGTCGAGTAGCGACTTAGATCGGCGAACTGTTGATCAGCGTCGGGGCTACCCTTCTGCCGAGCCCGGACCACCGCGATTGCTCTCGCGCACAGGGCACATCGGTTCGGGGCGCTAGGACAGTTTCTGAGTTTGATATTTTGCAGAACGATCGTCTGGAAGGGCCCTTCCTCGCCTCTCGAAAAGTCAAGCGCCGCTTGGTGGAGGCACCTGGGGACGGGGTCGGTCATTCCTCACGGCGATGGGTCGTTGCTCTAACACTTTTGCGGGCCGTCCTGGGTCATGTGACCGGGGCGTCTTTCGTGAGAGGGCCGGCACTTGTGTCCGACCGAGTTGCTTCCATACGCGCGCCGATGACCGACTGCGAGGAACAGGCGGACCGAGGCGAGGCCCATGGAAGGCCGCAGCCCGTTCGGAACCCCACGACGGGGCGCTCGCTCGATTCCCTTCCACCTCAAGGTATTTGGACCAGAAGCTGGGCTCGTCGGCCCCGGATATATGACCGACGAGAATGACCGACCGCGATTCCGAGAGCACTTACACGAGATGCGAGAGTCCCTGGGGGGAATCGGGAAGGACGTCGCTATCGATGTTGCCGACGCGCCCCACGTGGCCAAGGAAGGGACCAAGAACGTCCTCGCGCGGGCTGCCGGGATACGGCGAACGACGCTGCGAGAGTGGACCGAACCAGCCGCCGAGGGCCCCAAATAGGATCTCCGCGGCGCATACCCGGAACCCTGCTGGGTGCGATGACCGTTCCACCTAATTCGGCGGGTGGGGGCCTAAGGCGGCCAGCGCCTTCCTGCAGGGGGGCCCCTACGGTCGCACTTCGAACACTCGGTTGAACGGTGTCTCGATCGCCTTCTTGACTCGGCCGAACCCAGCCTCGCGGAACACGTCGTTCAGGCTCGCGTCACTTGCCTGCGCACCGAGTCCCTTTCCAACCTCTTGGGAAAGGGACGCCGGCACGCAGATCAGGAAGGAGGCATTGTAGAAAATGCGTCCCACGGGATTCAGGTTCTGTTCGACGCTCTCCTTGGCGAACGGTTCCACGACCATCAACGTCCCGTCCGGCTTGAGTCTCTTGAGCGCGTGTTTCGCCGCTCCAACCGGGTCACCCATGTCGTGAAGACAGTCGAAGAATGTTATCAGGTCGTATTCGGGCCCCCGATAACCCTTTGCGGTGGCGACCTCGAAGTCGGTGTTTTGAGTCACGTTCCCGGTCACGGCATCGTTCTGTGCCCACTCGATCGACTCGAGGTGGTAGTCGAAGCCGATGAACTTGGACTTCGGGAACGCCTTGGCCATGATGATGGTCGACGCTCCCAGACCACAACCCACGTCGGCCACTCGAGCGCCGGCCTCGAGCTTCGGGATGACACCCTCTAGACTCGGGAGCCATGAACTCACGAGATTTGCGAGATATCCTGGCCGGAAGAACTTCTTGGTCCCGATGAAGAGGTCGTTCTGGTGTTCGTGCCACCCGAATCCCTTGCCCGATTTGATCGCCTCGGCGATCTTCCGTTGATCCTTGTAAGCGGACGCAATGGTGTAGAAAACGCCCGGCATGTAGACGGGATTGTCCTCTACGGTCAGAGCGAACGCTTGCTCGGGAGTCATCCAATAACGCTTGGAACCGGCATCGTATTCGACGTAACCCGAGGCTGCTTGGCTGGCCAGCCACTCTCGCGCGTAACGTTCGGGAATTCCTGCTTTTTCGGCGAGCCCCTCGGAGCTGAGCGGACCACTTGCGGCGAGAGCCTTGTAGAGACCCAGTTGCTCACCGATCAGGATGGACGGCCCCTGAATCGCGGCACCGACGTCGCCGAGGAACTTTCCGATGAATTGGTTCAGTTTCTCGGGATTGACCGCCATGAGAACTCTCGCATGGGGTATCGGCTTCGGAAATAAACCCTCGCACGTTGAGCAGGTCTTGTGAAAGCGAAGCCCTATTCCTTCGTTCTGTTCGGAGTGTTCGCCTCGGGGGATTCGTAATCCGTGACGGGAGTTTCTCCGTCCCATCCTTCCCGCCCCGGGACCCCCGACTCCACGGTCTCTCCTTCCGAGCGGAGAGCGCGTCGCTTGGCAGCCGTGCTGATCGGCGGGTTCCTGGTCGCGCTCGCCATCTTTGCTGCCGCCCAGGCGTTTGGTTTGGTCGCGTACCTACTTGCCTATTGCCTCGTTTTCGGCGGGGTCGCATGGACCTTTCGTTCCCGGGTGCGACCTGCGCTGGCGAGAGCGAGGCTCGATAATCTGGCAGGCTTCCTCCTGCTGGCCGTCGGGGCCTCCTCCCTCGAGGAGACTCTGAGCGACCTCTTCGCGGGCCCCGGTTCCCTCATCATCCACAACCTCCCGCTGGACCTCCTCTGGATCGACCTCATCTGGCTGGGTTGGCTCCTTCCTTGGTACCTCTGGGTTCCCCGCCGGTTTGCGTTCGGCGAGGTGGAAACGCTCCTCGTGGGCGGGAGCACAGGACTCCTCTTCGAGGTCGTCATTGCTCGAGTGTTCTTCGAGCCTGTCCTCGCCCTCCTCTGGATTCCGTTCGCCTGGGCCATCTACGCGGTGACACTTCTTCTGCCGGCACAAGTGATCCGGTTTCCCACCACGTCGATCGCTCGGTGGAAGGTGCCCAGTACATTGGCGGTTACTTGGGGATGCTCCGCCGGTGTTGCCCTTGGTTTGTACGTCGTATTCATCGCCCTCGGCTTTTCCACTTAGCCCTTCAGACGGGACCCGTCGAGCGTGGACAAGAGGTAGGGGTCCGACCGCGCAGCGTCTCCCCGACGGGAAGACCCCGGCTCACGCGTCGTTGGTCCACGGCGCCGAATCCGGAAATCGGTGGGGAGGGGATTACCGGGACGAAGAATCCCTCTATCCACCCGTTCCTTCGATGATCTGACCGGGCGGGCGGCCCGGATTGGCAAGTTCCGGCACAGCGACCTCGGCCTGTGGGTCCGAATTGCGCACCGCATCCGACCCGCTCGCCGACGCGGGACCCACCGTGCCCGGAGCACCCACGAAGGTCGGCATCGGTCTGCCCACCTGACCACAGTTGGGACACACTTCAGACGCACTGTCGGAGACCATGCCGCACGATTCGCATTTCATTGGAACCACTTCCTTGTGCTCACCGGTGGCGAATCGTCCACGCGGGTTAAGGGGTTCCTCAAAAGCGGTTAAGGTAGCGACTGCATCCCCCGGCGAACGGATGACAATCACTTCCGAGGGCCCGGTTTCCTCTCGACAGAAACCGACCGTGGTATTCGTTGGATTCACCTCGTTGGCGGTGGGCTCCGGAACGGAGCAATTCTTGATGAATATCGCCCGGAACGCACCGACGGACGAGTACCGTGTCGTAGTGGTACAGACAGACTTTCTTCCCAGTCGACGCTGGAGCGATCAGTACGTCTCCGAGTCGATTCGGGGTGTGAATCTGATTACGCTACGGTCCCCGAGGAGTTCGTTCGACCCCGACCGGCTACTGGACCTCGCCTCGAGGTCCCTCTGGATGTACGCACTTGCGGCCGCGACCCGACCTTTTCTCCGGTCCGCTTCGGTCCGCCAGACTCGGCGAATCAACCGGGATGCCCTCCGGTCGATCGAATCGGCCGACCTCATCTACCTCGTACGAAACGAAGATCGGGGCTGGTTGGACATCGATTCCTCGCGGACCATCACGATCGGAAGCACCCACTGCGACGACCTCTCGGGTGGGCTCCTGGCCTTCGGGTCACTAGCGGCGCGCAGCTGGGTACAACGACTCTACCGAAGAGCCCGGCGTCGCTCGCCCCGTCGGCGCGGCTCGATCGATGGCTACCATGTGACCCAGAAGGTCTACTGGCGAGAGAGATTGAAGCGGACGGATCTCGATGAGTTCATCCCGCTCGGAGTGGACCCAGCGAAGTTCCGCCCCCGCGAACGAAGGGACCCCGGGACTTCCGTTCGCTTTCTCTTCGTCGGCGGGCTCGAATCGCCGAAGGGCCTCGATCGCCTCCTTGACGCCTGGCGCCAGGTCCGATCGACCCACGGAGAACTCCACATCGTTGGTTACGGCCGCCTCTCCGGGAAAGTGGAGGAGCATGCCCGAAAGGATCCTCGAATTCACTACCACGGCATCCTCTCGCCCGACGCGATCGCGGAGATGTATCGCTCGTGCGACATCTTTCTCTTTCCGAGCCGCTTTGACACGCTGGGACTCGTAGTGCTCGAGGCCCTGTCGAGCGGACTCTACGTCGTGGCGAGCGAAGCCGTTCGGGGGGTATTCGACGACTTCAGGGAAGCGGGGGTCCTCGAATACCTCGATTTCTCGACGCCCGCGGTGGCTCGTCGCTTACAAGCCTTGGCCGAAGGCCCCCTTCCGCTCGACGACGAACGACGGCATGCTCTCCACCAAATGGTGGAGATGCGCTACGATTGGAAACGCGTCTCCGCCGATCTCTTTTCTTGGTTCCATCGACTGCTCGAGACGTCTCGCCGTCCCTCACAGGTGCAATGACGATTCCACGCAAGCGAACCCGGACTGCCCAACGGAAGGGCCTGTCGGTGAGCGTCTGCTTCCCGAGACACGGAACCCAGTCAGGCGAGGTTCATCTTCTTCAATAGTTCTTGGAACCGCGGGTCGCTCCGCACGTGAGCGAAAGATGGATCGAGGCGCCAAAGCTGGACACCCATCTTCTTGAATTCCACAGCGATGTCCAGCCAGTGGAAGCACGCGTCCAGGTCTCCCATATACGCGTAAACGCCGGCAATTTGAGAATCGGGTCGAATGGGCTCTGGAAGCCCTTCGACCGAGCGCAGCAGTTCACTCGCTCGCGCTCCGTCTCCCTTCAATGCGAAGAAGGTCGCACGTCCCGCCACGATTTCTGGACGGCCCGGCAGCAGTTCGTCAAAGTGGATGATCTCCGCCTCGGCCTGTTCCCAGTCCCCGCGGGCGAGGCATAGGAAGAATCGACAGTTGTGGTAGAGCAGTCCGAAATTCTCCACCCGACCCAGTTTCTCGAGCTCCCTTTCTGACGCTTCCAGCCGGCGGAGGATCGTCAGGAGAGAAATGTTCGCAGAGAGGACGAAGGCGGAAAGAGGGTCAAGCTGCTCCGCCAGCGCTAGCTCTTTCAGCGCGTCATCCGTACGTTTCTGGTCCGCCAGCAGGTTGGCGTACCAGATCCGCGCCCAGGCGAAGCTCGGGTTGAGGGCGATGGCGAGCTCGAACTCCTTCTCTGCGGCTGCAAATTGGTAGTCGTCCCACAGGATCATTCCTAGCGACGCGTGGGCCTCGGCGAGATTCGGGTCGAGCTCGATCGCCCGAGATGCGTGTTCACGGCTCAATGCTTCCCATTCGGGCTTCGGAAGATGATGGTACATACCACCGAGCAGGCGCTGAACGTCGGCGAGCCCAGCATGGGCCGCCGCGTTCCGCTCGTCAAGCAAGATCGCCCGCTCGAAGTGCTCCTTGGCGGAGCGCATTTCCCCCTCGGCGAATCCATGCAGACTCGTTCGCCCTTGCAGGTACTCGAGGTACGACTCCGGGCGGGGGGCTGACCGGTGATCGAGGCGAGCCTCTTCTCGAGAGAGCAGCTTGATCTTCAGCGCCTCCGCCACCTGCTTGGCCATTTCGGATTGTAGGGCAAAGACGTCGTCGAGTTCACGGTCGTACGTGTTCGACCACAGATGCCCCTGGGAGCCAACGTCGATCAACTGTACCGTGATTCGGAGATGGTTCCCGGCTTTACGCACACTCCCCTCCAGGATCGACGAAACACCAAGCTCCGCACCAATCTGAGAGACCCCTTTGGACGTCAACTTGTACGGAGTAACGGAGGTCCGTGCGATGACCCGAAGGTCCTTGAGCTGCGAAAGCACGGCGATCAATTCCTCCGTCAGCCCGTCGGCAAAGTACTCATCCTTCGCGTCAGGGCTGATGTTGGTGAAGGGGAGGACGGCGATCCCGGTCGGCTCGGGGCCCGTGCCTCGAGTCTCTCGATCCGTCCAGGGCAACACCACCCGGTAGATGTCCATCGAGACCTGCAAGCCCTTGAGCGACTTCGGGGGGAGCTTGTCGAACTTGTCCGGAATCTTGTTCCAAACTTGCTCACGGACGGCGCCCGATACGCAGATTCCGCCGGGCTCGGCGACCGGTTCAATACGAGCGGCGATGTTCACCGCGTCTCCGAGTATGTCTGTGCCACGCTGCACCACGTCCCCGAGGTGAATCCCGATCCGGATTTGGATGGGGGGGCCGTTCCCCTCGGCATTCCGTTCGTAGATGCGGCGTTGGATATCTACCGCGCATTGGGTCGCCTTGAGCGCGCTATCGAATTCGACAAGGAATCCATCGCCAGTCGACTTGATCTCCCGGCCCTGATAGGTGTCCAAGATAGGTCGAACGAGCCCCGCTTGGACCTGGAGCAACTCGAGGGTTTGCGCCTCGTCGACCTGGGTCGAAGCGGTGTAGCCCACCGTGTCGGTGAACATGATTGCGGCGAGGCGTCGGGTCGCAGCCACGCCTCGAAGAGCCCGTCCGTTAGATTAAATCCGCGACCCTAGGTCAGCTCCAGCGCCCGGCCCAACTCGGGTGGAAACTGTGTGCACTGACAATCGAACTTCCCGGTGCGATTGCGATTCTTCCTGGGCTCGATCCAGGGCTTAATCGAGGGAAGACCGGTCCAAGGTCGCTCCCCACAGATTCAACGACGCGTGTCCTCGAGTGCGGCGGAGTACGAGAAATAGAAAGGGAGTTGAAGGAGACAACTTGCCCGACCTCGTGACGTCTCCGAATGGATCCTCGGAGGTCTCAACTGACGGGTCGATGCCTGTACCAGCCCTCGAGTTTGAACTACTGATCACGCTAGGCATCCTTCTCGCCCTCCTGATGGGTGCATTGGACAACTTCGTCGTACTGACCGTCCTTACCACGAATATCCTGCCCGAATTTGGTCAGGCGAGCAGCAGCGGCACCTTCGTGATCAGCGCGTACGTCATCGCTTCGACAGCGGCCATCCCGATCTTCGCCAAACTGTCGGACCTCTGGAGCCGGCGGAACGTGTTCCTCGGCGGCCTGGCCGTGTTCATCGCAGGCTCAGTGCTCTCGGGGCTGAGTCAGAACCTCCCTGAATTGATTCTGTTCCGTGGGGTACAGGGGTTCGGGAGCGGGGGATTCTTCCCGGTCGGTATCGCAATCGTCGCCGTGGTCTTTCCTCCGGCGACTCGCGCACGAGTGATTGGCGCTCTCTCGGGCGTGTTCGGAATCGCGGTCGTCGCCGGCCCACTGTTGGGCAGTGCGATCGTGTCGTTCACCACCTGGCGTTGGGTCTTCTACGTCAACATCCCGATTGGCGTTGCCGGATTTGTCCTCATCGCTGCCACATTAGGGCCGCTTCGACCGGCACGCGTCCGTCCCTTCGACACGGCGGGAACCGCTCTCCTCGTAGGGTGGGTCGCGGCCGTGATGTTTCCTCTCTACCAGATCGCCGACAGTGGCTGGACCTGGACGGACCCCCGAGTTCTCGCCCTGCTGGGCCTCGGAGGACTGCTGATCGTTGTCTTTGTGTTCTGGGAGCTGCGAGCGGAAAACCCGTTGGTCCCGATCCAGCTGTTTGCTCACCGGGTCATGGCGGCCGGTGGTGGAGCGACGTTCTTCATCGGAACGGTGTTCTTTCCCGTGGCGACGTTCCTCGTCTTCGTCGTCGGGTTGGCGCTCGCCCCCGGATCGACCGGTTCCTCGGAGACCACTCGGGACATCCTATATTTCCTCATCATCCCGCTCGTCTTCGGAGCCGCCCTCGGCGGTCAACTCCTGACCCGGCTCCCGTACCGGGTCGTCTCCGTGCTGGGTCTCATCATCGCGATGATCGGGATGGCCGGCCTTTCCCAACTTTCCGACACCACTCCCCTCTGGAGCTTCATGTTCGTCGTCATCCCCGTCGGAGGGGTGGTCCTTCCACTGATTCCGCTCGGTTTCGGGGTCGGGCTCACGTTCCCCGTCTTCCTGCTCGCCGCTCAGAATCAAGTGGGAAAGCTGGACGTCGGCGAGGCAGGGGGCCTCATCCAGTTCCTTCAGTCGTTGGGAGGGGCGGTGGGGTTGTCGGTGCTCGCTTCCTTCGAACAGACTCGGTTCACGGCGCTCGACCCTTCTCCGAGCCCGGCGTGCTCCATGCTCCCCCCTCCTTTTCCCCAGTGCGCGAACTACCTTGCCGCGTTCCCGCATTCCCTCATCACGGCTTACGATCAGACCTTCGCAGTGATGCTCGGGCTGCTCACGATCGCGCTCGTGTTTTCCATCTTCCTTAAGGGTAGCTTACCCAAGGTCGCCTCCAAGGGCTCCGATCTCCCCGCAGGTCGGGGGTGACGGTTCCCGCGTCGGAAGCGGCTCCGGACCCTCCGGAGTAGGCCGGGCAAGACGAGCCCTGCATCCGGGAACGATTCAACGCCCGGCGTCGTGAAGCCGGAACCGGAGGTCTTCGCGAAGGCCCTCGAGCGGGCTCACTGCGCTCCCTCCGACGCGCTTCACGTGGGAGACTCGATCGAGGCCGATGTGGGTGGCGCGCGGCGAAGCGGGCTCCCGGCGGTATGGCTGAATCGGGATGGCTGTCCCGGTTCGGTGGATTGTCTAACGATCCGCACCCTGGAGGAGCTGCCTCACTTGCTCGAGATGATCAACGGGACAGAGTAGATTCCAACGTAGGTGCAATGGCAATCACACCCACCAACTGGTTCACTCGCGAACCGAGGTCGATCCACGATCAGGAGTAGACGGACGGCACCGCGAAGGACACCCCGAAGTCACTTCGGTCCGAGTCGGGGACGATGTCTTCCTAGCTTCGGGCGAACGAGTCGGACGAGCGGGAGTATCCCGGCGGAAAAGTGGTTCAACCCACAAATCTGGGATTCCCTCAAAACCCGGCGCCGTCTCGGCGGCCCGGGAGAGTCGGAGGGACCGACCGGGAGGCCTCCTTTTTGGGGGGGCATGATTTCAGGGAGCGGCAACTCGGCAGCGTGAACACGTGATTTCCTTCATCACACCGATGCGGCGAAACGACGGCGCCAACATCGATCGGATCACGAAAATGCTGCCGAGCGGCCACGAATTCATTGTCGTGACAGCCCTGGGAGGCGCCGCCCACGCTCGCAACATCGGGGCCGCTAGGGCGACGGGCGACGTTCTCGTCTTCGTGGATGACGATGTGCAGTTGGTGACCGATTGGAACTGGGATGAGTGGCTGAAGTGGGATTGGCAGTTCGCGATCGCCGAGCTCTATTGGCCGGCCCCGACGGTAAATGGGTTCACGATGCGGTTCGAGAGTACCCTGCTCGACATCCTGACTTCAGTCTTTGGTTACAAGATGTTCATGTCGGGGTTTGCGGCGGTTCGCCGCGAGGTGTTCGAGGCCGTCGGAGGGTACAATGAATCCGTGCTGTTCGAAGAACACGTGATCACCATGGATTTCTATCGCCATCATTTCCGGGGCGCTCGGTTACCCGTTCGCGTCAAGGTCCTGCGGCGCTGGCATGGATGGAGCCCGCACAACGACGTGACGAGCCGCGGTAAGCCCCACCCTCCCCCGAAACCCGACGAAGTCCGGATCTTCCACACCTAACCGCAAGAATGCGGATCCGAAGGGGAAAGCTTCCCTACGAACATGAGGATGCCGACGATGGCACCCGTCGGGTCGACCGGGCCCGGATTCCGAGGAGCCGATGCGAGTCTATCCGAGCGTGGGAATATTTTGCCAGACCATCAGCAGGTTTCCTTCGGTGTCCTTGAAGAATGCGGCGCCCCCGAACGATTCCCACGCGATCGGGCCTTCCAGCTTGCTCTTGGGGCTCATGGGGTCGGGTCGTGCGAACCTGACCTTCTTTCCCTTCAGTTCCTTCACGACCGCCCGAATGTTCTTGACGAGGAACGTCGAGTAGGCCATCGTCCGCTTCTCTCGCTTCTGAGGAGCGATCAGCCAGATGTCGTTGGGTCCGAGCTTCAAGTAGGCCCAGAAGTTCTTCATCGCGCCCGGTCCTCGGAATTGCAGCTTGCCACCCATGACCTTCGTGTAGAACTTGAGGGCCCGGTTCATGTCGCGAATCGGAATCAGAGTCGCCAAGGGCGCTTTCGAAATCATTGCTGGTACCTACCCTATGCTCTTCCTCGCTTCGAGGAAACGCATCAATGGCCCATTCGGGCCTAGGTTATTAGCTACGCCGCGAGACGCGCGCGATATCTCCGAAGAGTGAAGAACCGAGAGGATGTCGAAGCGGGTCTACCCCGAGGGCGACGGATCGGCGATCTTCAGTAGTTGCTTTCCGAGGTTCGCCCCGGTGAAGAGGCGAGCGAACGCCTTCGGCGCATTCTCGAGCCCTCGGACGACATCCTCCTTCGGCGCGAGCTGTCCCGAGCGGATCCAACTCGCCATGGCCGCGCGTGCTTCGGGAAACCGCCCGACGTAATCGCGCGCCAGCAGGCCCTGCATCCGTCCGTTGCACATGACGAGCGCGAGGTAATTGATCGGCCCCGGGGGCTCCACTTTGGCCCCGTAGCGAGAGGTCCCTCCGCAGAGGACGATGCGTCCTCCCTGACGAAGCCGTTCGAGGACGACATCAAGGACCGTTCCACCGACGTTGTCGAAGTAGATGTCGATCCCGTCGGGGCAGAGGGCCGAGAGCCGGTCGCCGACGTCGTCGGAGCGATGGTCGATGGCCCCGTCAAATCCGCACTCGCGGACGAGCCAGTCGCACTTCTCCTTCCCACCGGCGATACCGATGACCCGAAGACCTTGGATACGTGCGATCTGGCCGGCGACGGAGCCCACACCGCCGGCCGCGCCGGAGACCACGAAGGTTTCCCCCTTCTGGGGTCGACCGATATCGATGACCCCGAAGTAGGCGGCCATTCCGGTGAGACCGTAGATTCCCAAAGCGAGGTTCGGAGGGATGCCGTCCGGGACCTTCGACATCGGGAGGAACCCGGTGCCGTCCGTCAGGGTGTAATCCTCCCAGCCAAAGAACCCCTGGACGATATCCCCCCGCGAGAAATCCGGTAACCGAGAATCGGCGACCTGGGCGACGGCGTTCGCGCTCAGCACTCCACCGATCGAGTTCGCGGTCCCCGTTCCTTCGGATTGCATGAAAAGGAGCTGCGTAGGGTCGAGGGAGAGCCAGAGGTTCCGGACCACGGCCTGGCCCGCTCCCGGAGTCGGAATCGGGGATTGGACCCAGCGAAAATTGTGTTCTCCGACCAGGCCGTCGGGGCGGCTCGCAATCAGCCACTGCCGATTCATCCCCGCAGACATCCGGTCCTCCCCCAAGCCGTCGGCCCCTGCCGCGGGTCGCTGGGTTTCCTACCCAGGTCAGGACGGGTATATCTACATCTTACGGAGCGACCGAGCCCGAGCCGTCGACGGCCATCGAACGACCGCTGCCCTCCCGTCGCGCTGCTCGAATTCCCTCAGGATGGAGATCGTGATCGCCTACTTTCCCGCCGACCGACCGCTTCTCGCCCAAGGCGACAACTCCATTACCCCCGGGCGCCGGTCCCCGGCCGATGGCCGCCCAATTCTGCCCGAAGTGTGGCAAGCCCCTGCCGGAAGGAGCCCAATTCTGTACGGGATGCGGGAATCCCATCCCGAGCATGGCGACGAGCGCAACCGCCGGGCCGGCCGTGCCGCCACCTCCGCCTCCCCCACAACCGGGTCCTTCTCTCACCGATGTCTTGGGGCTTCGAGGTGGCCGGAACTTCCTTCTGCAGCATCAGTTGACCGGCATCGGCCGTAGCTACCGCGTGCTGACCCCCGAGAAGCGGCACCTGTTCACGGTCAAGGAGAATGTTGGTCAGGAGATGCGGTCGAATTTTTTGGGGAATATGATGGGACAGCAAGGTTCCGGCATGGGCCTCGGGTCGGTCGCCATGGGGCACCGAACGTTCGCCTGGACCGTCCATGACGCCGCGGGAGTTGTCCGAGGGAGCATCACGTTCCAGGTCTCCGGTTACCACGCCGTGTCGACGCTGACCGATGCGTCGGGTGCCCCGGTCCTGGTGGTGAACGTCGACCGAGGACTGGTCGGAGGACTCACTGCGACCGCTGGCCTGCCCGACGGACGACCATTGTTCCAGACGAAGGGTAATCTGATCCGTCACAACTTCTCGATCACGGACCCTTCGGGACGAGAACTCGCCAAGATCCACGAGGCATTCGTCTCGATACGGGACACGTACAATCTCGACCTCGTAGCGGAGGTCGACCCACTCGGCCCTCTGGTCTTCGCCATCCTCATCGACCGGGAAAAGGAACCGAAGTGAGCCACGGGATGGCTCCCCTCGCTCGGAGAACGAACGATCGTCGGTGCTCGCTTCGGCGCGGTGAGAGGGATAGGGTGCCTCGCCGAACCGAAGCGAGACCGGAACCGACATCGACGCCTGAGTCGGAGACCGCAGCGCTTTGTAGACCGAGATGAGTCGGCGTTCGTGACCCCCGCCCGCCGTTCCGGCTCGCGCCGAGATGAGCGCCTCCCCAAGGCGATCTTCTTCGACATGGACGACACGATCTTCGATCACTCGCTTACGTGTCGAAGGGCGCTCGGGCGACTGAGGGTCACCGAGGCTCGGTTGCGACGCCAGAGCCTCGATGCCGTGTGGCACGAATACTCACGACTCCTCGAGGAGGTCCAACCCGACGTGCTGGCTGGCCGGATCACGATCCAGCAAGCCCGCGTCGAACGCTTCCGGCAGTTGACCCGCTTCTGTGGGACCGAGGCTTCGCCGACCGACGCTGCGGAACTCTCCCGCGGGTACCGAGCCCACTACCAGCAGCTCCGGCGAACGGTGCCAGGCGTCCGGCAGCTCCTCGAGCGCCTCCGGGGCCGGACGGTCGTGGGAGTCGTGACCAACAACGAGGTCGAGGAACAGGAACGTAAGCTCGATGACTTGGGATTGCGCCCGCTCGTCGATTTCATGGTCGTCTCCGAAGGCGTAGGGATCGCCAAGCCGGACCCCGGGATCTTTGAGGTCGCGCTCTCGAAGGCCAAGACCTCACCGGAGGAGACCGTCATGATCGGGGATTCCTGGCGGAGCGATGTGACGGGTGCTCGTAACGCGGGGATCCGTCCGGTCTGGTTCAACCGTTTCCACCTGTCGCCTCCCGACCCGTGGTCGGTTCCTGAACTCGATTCGTACCGGTCGCCGGCCCGCGCGGAAGCCGTGCTTGCGGGAACGGACGGCACGCGGGCGTTCCGGCGGTAGCGACGGCATCGCGCGCATTATATCGGCCCCGCCGTTGCGCGGGCGATGGGCGAAGCCCGCGAGTCGTGGCTTTCCGCCGCCCGCCGGGCCCTCCCGGCGATGCGGGCGTGGCGGATGGCCCTTCATCTCGAACCCGAGCTATCGCTCGAGGAGGACCGGACCCAGGAGAAGGTCGTCGCCGCCCTGCAGGAACTCGGGATCCCCTACCGGACCTACGACGACTTCCACGGCGTCGTGGGATTGGTGGGAGCCGACCGTTCCGGTCCGGTGGTCGCCCTTCGGGCCGACATGGATGGTCTTCCCGTGACGGAACAGACCGGCTTGCCGTTCGCGTCGCGCTATCCGGGCAAGATGCACGCGTGCGGCCACGACGTGAACATGTCGGCGCTGCTCGGGGCGGCGGCCATGCTCGTGCGCAGCCCGCGGTCCACCGGCGGTCCGGTCAAGCTCATCTTCCAGCCGGCCGAGGAGGAGGGCCACCGCGGCGGCGCGCTACCCCTCATCGAACGGGGATGCCTCGACGAGCCGAAGGTCGCGTACGCGGTCGGCCAGCACGTCGACCCCGCCCTCCCCCTGGGGACGGTCGGCTGGCGCATCGGACCGACCATGGCCGCGGCCGATGACTTTCGGATCACCGTGATCGGGAAGGGCGGTCACGCCTCCACTCCTCAGCAAGGCCCGGATGCGATCGTGATCGCGAGCGAGATCGTGACCGGCCTCCAGACCCTGGTGAGTCGCGTTCGCGAGCCGTTCGACCCGGTGGTCGTCAGCGTTGGGTCGATCCACGGAGGTACCCGGAACAACATCCTCCCGAACGAGGTCGTCCTCGAAGGGACCGTCCGTACGCTCAAGTCGAGCACCCAAGACCTGATCGAGAGCAGCCTCAAACGCCGGGTCCGGGCGATCGCGGCCGGTCACGGGGCCCGCGCTCGAGTGGTCTATCGGCGGGGGTATCCTCCGCTCGTGAACTCTCCCGCCGCGACGAAGGTTGTCGCCGAGGGTCTCGCGGTGGAGTTCGGGCGAACGAACGTCGTGGAAGTGGAGCATCCCCTCATGGGAGCCGAGGACTTCTCCCGATACCTGGAGCGCGTTCCCGGTACGTTCCTGCGGCTCGGAGTCGGCCTCCCCGGTCGCCCGGCCAGCCTTCACAGCTCCTCGTTCGCACCGGACGAACGGGCGCTCGTCTTCGGTGCGGCCACGCTCGTCACGGCCACGGAGAGTCTCCAGCGGGCCGCGCCATGAACGTTGAACAGGTTCGAGCCGACTTTCCCGCGCTGCGTCCACGGAAGGATCGCCGGCCACCCACGTACCTCGACTCGGCCTGCATGTCGCTGGTTCCGAACGCGGTCCTCGAGTCGATGGAGGCGTACTACCGCGATTTTCCGGGCTGTGCGGGACGAAGCCTGCATCGATTCTCCGAGGAGGTCGGGCGACGCTACGAGGGCGCCCGGAGCGCGTTCGCACGGTTCCTCGGTCGGTCGGACCCGAGCGGTATCGTCTTTCTCCGCAACGCGACCGAAGCGATCAACCTGGTCGGGCAGGGTCTTTCCTGGAAGACCGGCGACCGTGTGCTCGTCTCCGACCGGGAGCATAACTCGAACCTGATCGTCTGGCAACGGCTCGCCTCCGAGCGGGGGATCCGGATCGAGATCCTGCCGCTACCGGACGACGGAGGGTTCGACGCGGAGGCGCTCGAGGAGCGGCTCAAGAAAGGCGTTCGGCTCGTGAGCCTGTTCCATACCTCGAACCTCGACGGTCACACCCTGCCGATCCGGGAGATCACGGAACGCGCCCATGCTCACGGCGCGCTCGTTCTCTTCGACGGTTGCCAGGCGGCCCCTCATCAGAAGCTCGAGCTCGATCGGATCGGGGTCGACTTTTATGCGATCTCGGCCCACAAGATGCTCGGCCCCACCGGGACCGGGGTCCTCGCGGCCGCGACCGAACCGCTCTCGCATCTCCGACCCTTGCTCCTCGGGGGTGAGACGGTCGAAGGCTCCACCCTCGAAACTCACGTCCTTCGCCCCCCGCCCCACCGCTTCGAAGCGGGCTTGCAGAACTACGCGGGTGTGATTGGTGCCCACGCGGGGCTCGACTACCTTTCCCGCATCGGGTTCGACGCGGTCCAGGCGCAGCAGTTCGCGGTCAATGCCCGGGTGACCGCCGCATTCGAGGGCGAGCCCCGGGTCCACCTCCTCGGCCCCGCGGATCCCCGCGTCCGCTCGAGCATCTTCTCCTTCACCGTCGACGGGGTCGACCCGCACGACGTGGCGGTCTTCCTCGACGAGGGACACGACGTCATGGTCCGTTCGGGCATGCACTGCGTCCACTCCTTCTACTCCCGACGTGGCCTTCCGGGCAACGTCCGGGCTTCGTTCTATTTCTATAACGACCGCGGCGACGCGGACCGGCTCATCGCGGGGCTGCGCGAGCTGCTCGAGAAGGTCCCGGCGCGGGCGGTTACCGATACATCGGCTGCGACGGCTGTGTCGAGGTCTCCGAGCGGCTCCGGTCGGCGGCGTGCTTCTGGATCGACAAGAGCTGTTGCTCGATCCGCTCGGCCTCGGCGTAGAGCGGCACGGCGTCGAGCGGCGTCCGCAGCAGGATCCGGTTGATCGTCTCGATCACCTTGGCGGCGGCCCGTGCGTCGGGGTAATCGGCCTGAGCTTCGGCGAGGAAAGTGAGCACGTCGAAACCGCGACGGCGGCCCTCGTTGAGCAGGACCCCGGCGATCCCGGTGATGACCCCGTCGGCGAACGGGATCATGTTCGGCTCGATGTACAGCTCCCGGGCCTTGCGGGTGCTCGCGACGCCGTAGACCTTCACGTCGGTGAGGCGAGGGGGCCGACTCGCTCGGGAACTGTTCGGCACGGCCTCGACCACGAGACCCTCGGGCGACACGAGCAAGGAGCAGCGTTGCTCTTGGACCCAGTCGAGGATCGCGGTAGCGAGCGGATGGATGATGGCGGGCGCCGGATGGAATTCGGAAACGAACGCGACGAGCTTGTCGGCCCCCCGTCCCGCGCGGTCCGCGGGCGGGTGCCCGGCGTAGATCCGGACGGGATGCTGCGGGATCCCGTTGCGCACGAGCGACACGGTCGGGAAGGCCGGCGATTCGACGATCCCGATCTGCTCCATCTCGAGCGTGTCGATGAGATAGTTCGCCACGATCGAGCTGACCAGGCCGACCGAGGGGAATCCGTCGATGACGATCGCGCCCTCCACATCGACGCGCTTGATCTCGTAGATCCGGACCTCGTCCGGGGCCATCCTCATGGATCTACAGGGACCTCTCGACGATCTGGCCGAGTTCCTTCGAGATCATGTCAACGATATCCTTCGTGAGCGCGCGGCGCACCTCAGGTGGCAGGGCCGAGAGGCCCAGCCGAGCGGCGGCGGTCCCCACGCGCACGAGCGCCGCGTACTCGGTCGCCCGCGCGGCGAGCAGGTCCCGGACGGCGTCCTTGAGGTCCGCGGCCAGCTTCGGGTCATCGTGAAGCGTCTTTTCGAGGTGCCGCCGAATCTCGTCCTTGACGATGTCCCGCGTCGCCTCGCGAACCAGCTCCTCGGGGCGGAGCAGGTCACGCGTGCTCTGCAGGAGCACGTCGATCGGTTCCCCGGAGGACGACCCTTCGCCCATCGGTCGGCGGAGTCAGGCCCGAGCCATAAGCGTTTGGAGGTCCCCGTCGGAGGAAGGGTTTATCCTGACGCGGACTTCGACCTCGCCGGCGTGGGCCGGTAGATCAGCGGAAGATCGCTACCTTGGCAAGGTAGAGGTCGCGAGTTCAAAGGGTCGGGCCGCGAGGAGTGGCCCGGCCGGAGAATCTCGCCCGGTCCACTCCCGGGTTTTTCCCCTCACCTATCGGCAGCTGTCGACCCATCGCACCGACACGAAGAGTAGCGATTTATACCGGGTTTTGGTTGACGAGCCCGTGGAAGCCGAGATCCGGGAGAAGATCGCGGGAGAAGTGGTCCTTTCCCCACATCCCGGTCGCACGCTGCGTAAGTGGCGCGAGGATTTCGGCATCTCCCAGCGGGACCTCGCGCGTCGTCTCGCCACCGTCCCGTCGGTCATCAGCGACTACGAGTCCGAGCGGCGGCAGAGTCCGGGCGCCGGCTTCATCCGACGGTACGTCGAGGGCCTGCTCGCCGTCGACTCCGCGAACGGCGGGAAGGTCGGGGAGCGTCTCGGGATCCGACCGCACTCGGAAGGGATCCTCGGCATGCGCGAGTTCACGGTCGCGATTCCCCTCAAGACGCTCGCGGACCGCCTCGAGGCAAAACCGGTGAGCCACGTCGACCTCCACCGAGACATTCACGGCTTCACCGTGCTCGACGCTCCGCGCGCCATCCTCTCGATCGACGCGTCGCATTTCGTCGAGGTGTACGGTTGGACCACGCAGCGCGCGCTCATCTTCTCGAACGTCAAGTACGGCCGGTCGCCGATGGTCGCGATCCGTGCCCATCCGCTCAAACCGGCGGCGGTCTTCTTCGCGAACCCGGGACGCGTGGACCCCCTCGCGGTCCGCCTCTCGGAGGTCGAGAACATTCCCCTCCTCACGACGACGCTCAACGCGCCGGCGGTGCTCGAGAAACTCGAGGAGCTCTAGAACAGGAAGGAATCAACGATGGAAGCAGGCATCGTGAGCTACGGAGCGTACGTCCCCCGGTACCGGATCACGCCGACCGAGATCGGCCGCGTCTGGGGAGTGGACGGAGAAGCGATGGGCCTCGGCCTCAACGTCCGCCGAAAGAGCGTCCCGGCCCCGGACGAGGACACGATCACCATTTCGACCGAAGCCCTGCGCACGGCGCTCGTTCGAGGTGCCATCGACCCCCAACAGATCGGGGCCCTGTACGTGGGGTCGGAGTCCCACCCCTACGCGGTGAAACCGACGGCGACCGTGGTCGCCCAGGCCGTCGGCGCGACCCCCAACCTGACCGCCGCCGATTTCGAGTTCGCTTGCAAGGCCGGCACGGCCGCCATACAGACCTGCCTCGGGCTCGTCGGCGCCGGGATGGTCAAGTACGGGGTGGCGATCGGGACCGACACTTCCCAAGGCGCTCCCGGCGATGCCCTCGAGTACTCCGCGAGCGCGGGCGGAGCGGCGTTCGTCATCGGCAAGGACCGCGTCATCTGCCGAGTGAATCGCACGCTTTCCTACACCACCGATACGCCGGATTTCTGGCGCCGGGAGGGACAGAAGTATCCGAGCCACGGTGGTCGATTCACCGGCGAGCCTGCGTACTTCCGGCACGTGACCGAATGTGCCCACCGCATCATGGAGGCCTGCGGGACGACCCCGAAGGACTACGGCCACGTGGTCTTCCACCAGCCGAACGGGAAGTTCCCGCAGCGGGTCGGAAAGCAGCTCGGCTTCACCGAGCAGCAGATGCGCTACGGACTCGTCACCCCGTCGATCGGCAACACCTACTCCGCCGCCGCGCTGATCGGGCTCGCGAACGTCCTCGACCATGCCGGACCCGGGGAGAAGATCCTCGTCGTGGGCTACGGCTCGGGCGCCGGCTCGGACGCGTTCGACCTCGAGACCACCGACGCGATCGCCTCCTACGAGAAGGTCTACGGACGATCGGTCGAATACTACCTCGAAAAGGGCGTCGAGATCTCCTACGCGATCTACGCGAAGTTCCGAGGCAAGATCAACATGGGAGGGTCGTAGCGATGCGCGACGTCGCCATCCTTGGGGTCGGCCAGACCAAGTTCGGCGAGCTCTGGGACCGGTCGTTCCGCGAGATCGGCATCGAGGCCGGGCTCCAGGCGCTCGTCGACGCGAAACTCTCCTCCCAGGACCTCGATGGGCTGTTCCTCGGGAACATGGCGTCGGGCGCGCTGATCGACCAGGAGCAGATCGCACCCCTCATCCTCGACGTCGCCGGCCTCGGTCGCCGCCACTTGCCCGCTGTGCGAGTCGAAGGGGGAGGTGCGTCCGGTGCTCTCGCCCTTCACGCGGGATATCTTGCGGTCGCGAGCGGTCTCTACTATTACGTTGTCGTCGGCGGGGCCGAGAAGCTCACCGATGTTCC
>JBEKEY010000032.1:0-21933 GCA_050013595.1 Thermoplasmata archaeon
GATCCTCGAAGGGAGCGTTCGAAAGGCGGGAAACCAAGTGCGCATCTCGATCCAGCTGATTGACGCTCGGACCCAGGAGCATCTTTGGGCGAAGGCGTACGACCGCACGATCGAGAACGTGTTCGCGATTCAGGCGGATATCGCGGAACAGACGGCCGGAGCATTCAAGGTTGAGTTTCTGGGGTCCGAGCGTGAGGCGATCCAGGAGAGGCCCACACCGAATCCGGCGGCCTATGAATCCTACTTGCGGGGGATCCAGGCGTTCCAGCAATCCACGGGCTTCGGCGGCGAAGAGATCGATAAGAAGGCCGTGAAGTATTTCGAGGACGCGATCCGTGAGGACCCCCAGTTCTCGGGGGCCTATTCCTATCTCGCGAACCACCTGATCGCGGTCATGGGGAACACTCGCCCGGGGCGAGAGGTGTTCCCGCGAGCGCGGGAGCTCGTGGCCAAAGCGCTCGAATTGAATCCGAACTCGTCCGACGCCCACACGGCCCAAGGCAATCTCGCGATGCAGATGGACCACGACTGGACCCGGGCGGAAATGGAGTTCCGAGAGGCCATTTCTCTCAACCCGAGCGGCTCGACATCTCACTTCTGGTATGGATATCTGCTCGGGGTACTCCAGCGATTCGACGAAGCGAAGGAACAGTACCTGAAGGCCATCGAGTTGGACCCCCTCTGGCTACTCCCGAGACTCAACTTGGCCGGGACTTACGTATCCTCCGGCGAGGTGGCATCGGCCATCGCGTTGTACGAGAAGCTGGAAGCGAGCTATCCAGAGAGCCCAATGATTCACATGACGCGCGCTGGGATTCTGGCGCTCGCCGGCCAGGTCGACGACGCAATCCGGGCCGTGGAGCTGCTGAAGGACCTCCCGGATCCGATGTCCCGGATGATTCGTGCTGGGGTACTGGCCTTTGCTGGAATGCCGGAGGAGGCAAGAGAGTTGTTGTCAGAGTGGAAGGAAAAAGGGCAGCCGATGTACCTTCCGGCCATGGGAGCCGCAACGCTCTACGCCTTGTCCGGTGACAAGGAAACGGCTCTCGACCTCCTGGAGAACGACTACCGGGACGGTGACCGAACCCTGTGGACCTCTTACCACTCTCAGGCCTTCGACGAGATACGAGGAGACCCTCGGTTTGTGGCCATGATCCAAGCGATGCATCTCCCGACGAAAACGCCCCCGCACCAACCCAAGATTCTCAAGCGTACGTCAGGATAGAAAGAGGTTGGCGATACGCGACCGAGCCGAGGCCGAAGGACGACAGAAAGCGCCTTCGGCGTCCGCGACTTATTATCCCCGAACCCAATCCCCGCTCGGGGAGACGGGACGATGACCGTGCGCCCTCGCCCAAGTCGGGTAGTCGCGGCGAAACCGACGCGTGGGAATTCCGACCTCGTGTCGCCGATCGAAGAGGGGGGTGTTCGCTCATCACGCCTCGCTCGATTCACGAAGGCAAAGGACGCCGACCGCGTGCTTCTGGTCACCCTGCGGTTACGACTGCCCGAGCGGAACTGGTTCGGACCCTTCACTCGCCTCCACCCCCACGCGCTGATCGAGATCCTTCGCATCGGCGAAGTCAGCCGTGACGTTTCGGTCATCGACCTTTGGATCAGCGGCCAGCCTCCGGGAGCTTGGGGGAAGGAGATCGCCGAGTTCCCTGGCGTCGTCAGCGTGGATGCTCTCGCAGAAGTTGGCCGAGGTACCCTTTACCGGATCACGATGGAGAACCCGCCGATCGTCTCTCTTTATCGACATCTAGGGCTGCCCCTCCCTCTCCCGCTCCGAATGCAGGGTGGGTTCGTACGCTGGGAGGTCGTCGCCCGTGGAAGAGTCCTCTACGAGATTCTCGATTTTGGTCACAAATCCGGTCTTCAGCCGCAAGTCATCTCCATTCGAAGGCGACCCTTGCACGACCATCTCCCCCTGCTTTCCGCCGCTCAGCAGACGCTCCTCAACCAGGCGATGGACGCTGGCTACTTCGCCGTCCCCCGAGGAATCACGCTGACTGCGCTGGCGTGGAAATTGGGTCGCAGCAAGTCCGGGATATCTGAATCGATAGCACTCATCGAAAAGAAGCTGCTCGAAAGCGCTCTCGGTTCCCGGGGGCTCCTTTCACAGAGTGGTCCGTCCGAAGCTGAGAGATAGCTGCTCCCGACTGGATGCGGCCGGGGCTGCCGTCCAGGCAGAGGCGGCTTGCTGGATAGGGGCTGGACTCCGCAGAAAGAACCTGGGGTCGGTGTGTGCAATGACGGCCGCACCCAGCTTGCACGGCACCCGCGCCAAGAGGAAGCTCCTGGTGGCGCATCTCAGTCCGTTGTCGGTGCTATTCCTGAAGTAGCGGTGAGTTGGTTAGCTATGACCCGTCTCATGAAAGATGGTTCAGCATCCGCGCCGACGCGGAGCCCTCTCCATGAGGGGCCAGATTCCCAACTGTGGATTCTCGTGGTCTGCGTCGCCGCGACCGCCTTAGTGTTGGTCTCTGCTTCCGTGGCCGTTACCGGTGTTGGCCTCCAATCCCCATCGACCCCCCCTGATTTTCCGGGCGGCTTTGTTACCAGCGTGTTGTTGTATGCCCAATCCCAGTCGAACGGGTCGGGGTTGAAGGAGCAATTCTCTGTACCGCCGAGTTCGGATTATTTCGGCATCAAACTGCTCATCGTCGTACAGATGAGCCTCTCGTGCGGGAGCTCGTCCTACCTCGGGGCGACGGACAGCTGCTCAATGGAGCTTCAGTACGCCTACTCGAACGGACCCCTCGGGCTTCTCTTCTGGAGGGCCTCTTGGTCGGGATATGTGGCGTCGAATGCGAGCGTGGTCGAGGCACCCGCAATTTGCATTCTCCTGATCAACGTCCATGCCGGAACGCCCCCGATAGCGGTCGTGAGCGTCCCGTTCAGTATCACGGTCGAGGTCGCGACGCTAAGTTGAAGTCGTACACCTCCTCGTGACCTGCGCTTGATTTCGGGGGGCCTGGGTGCAAGCATGGTTGCACTCCGCGGCGCAGTAGGAGCGCCTATCATGAAACAGGAAGTGGAAGTGACGACGTTGTGGCGGAGGACGAGTGCACTCAGTTTCTACCGAGGATTCGGTCAGTTGCGGCACCGAGGGAGGAGGTAAGTAGTGGATTCCCCCCTAGTACTCGGTCGACCAGCGAATGATACTTCGGGGAATCGTCGCGGGCGCGATCCTGTTGGCCCTGGGCGTGGCGCTGTTCTACATCCCTATACCCGGTCAGGGGATCACGACGTTTTCCGACAATAGCTCGGGGGCCTTTGTAGCCGGTGGCAGCGTTCCCGCGACCTTCTACGAGCCGTCAATAACGCCTGCACCGATCAGTTTCTCGGTAAGTTGGGCATACTCCACCCCCGTCAACGTTTCGGTTTACTCCTGCGGAACCGATACCTCGTGCGCGGCGGGCACCGCTTACGAGGTCCCTGCGCAATTGGTTGCGCAGGGGAACTCCTATGTCGGCACACTCACCTTCAACGGCGTCGCGGGCAATGGCTACGAGGTGTACGCCAGCAGCATCATCTCTGTGACAATCGCCTACAACGGCCCCCTGGTTGGAGGCGTTATCGGTCTGCTCTTCATGGTTATCGGGGCCATCGCGCTCATCGCCGGGGCAGCCGTTCCGGCCGGCGGGCTCCGTCCTCCGGCCTCCGTGAAGGACGGGGTCCTTCGACAGCCCGGCGAGACCCTTCGTTGGTATTGGAACGGGAATTGGGACGGAAGCCCGGGCGGCCTCCTACTGACGAATTCACGGCTCGTGTTGCTCGACCGCCGGGAGGTTCCAGGAGGGAATCACTTCTCGACCCGCGAATCCCTCGGTCTTCGAGAACTCATTGGCGTCGAACTTGGCTCCACCGGCGGTGGGGTGGGTCAGCTGGTCCTGAAGGCCCCCACCGGCGCGCCGCGAACGTTCACCATGGAGGGCAAGTTCACGCCATCGCGAGCAGCCCGAGCCATCCAAAGGGCATCCTCGATGCTGCAGGCCGCCGGTAGGACGAAGGGTGGGGTGGCTCGCGGGGGAGTTAAATCCGAGGCGGGTGGCGGCGGAGCCGCGATGGCGGCCTGGGGCGCCGGGTCCGAAACGAGCTCCCCCCAGGTGGTTTACAAGGAGAGAGAGGTCATTCGAGAGGTGGTCAAGATTCCCTGCCATTTCTGTGGTCAGCTCAACGATCAGCTCAGCGTGAGGTGCTCCGGTTGCGGCGCCGCGACCGGCCGGACTTAGCCGATATCACCCTTCTCGTAGGTTGGCCGATTCTGGCGGGTCGCGCCTCGACCTCGAGTGGGTGTAAACACAATTGCACCCAGAACCCGCGCTGATGCGGCAGCCAACTACCACCGGGCAGCACCGGTGCTAGGAGCGTCCAATTCGGCCTTAACCCCCTCGTCTCTCGGGTCTGCACGCAAGCCCCTTCCGTCCCGACGAAGACTCCGAGCCGGTTCGGCCCCGTCCTCCGTAGCCGTCAATTCCGCTGGTTTCTTGGCTCGTGGACAGCGGCCGGCGTGGGCTACTCGGTCTATGCGATCTCGGTCGTATGGCTCGCGTACACCCTCTCGCACAGCTTCCTGATCGTCGGCGCGGTCCTCTTCATCGAATACGCGACGTACTCTGGCGTGTTCCTCGCCGGTCCCATCGCGGATCGGGTCGGTAACCAGAGGACCATCTATGTTGCCTGCTACCCGGTGATGGGCGTCGCAGCTGCCACCATCGGTATCGGCCAACTGGACGGATTCCTCACTGTTCCGCTTCTCCTCGCGCTCATCGCACTCATCTCAATCCTCTGGGACATCGCGTGGGCCGCCGGGAACGCGGCTCCGGGGCTCCTCGTCTCTCGTGATGAACAGTTTGCCGCGCAAGGCGTAATCGGAGCTGTCGGCGGAGCGAACGCGATTGCGGGATACGCCGCGGGAGGGGTTCTCATCCTGCTCGTGGGCGCCGACGGAGGGATGATTCTCTACGGGATCCTACTCGGAACAGCGGCGGTCCTCGCCGTCCCTCTCAACATTCGGCCCTCCCAAATCCCCGGAGAGACCTTCAGCGAAAGTTTCCGGGCCGGCTGGCGTCTGATCACCGACCCGCCCGGCAAGCCGCTGTTGAAGTTCGCCTCGGTCGACGCGATCCAGGGCTTCTTCGGAGCCGTCCCGGCCCTCCTCATCACCCTGCTTGCCACTTCGACGTTCCACTCGTCGGCTTCTGCCTTTGGCATAATGTTCGTAAGCTACGTCGTGGGGGGCACCGCAGCCGGGCTGGCCTTCGGACAGTGGAACCCACGGTCCGAGATCGGGCGGATCATCGTGGGCGCCCTCCTCGGAATCTCTGCCACTTTCGCCTTCGTCATCGGTTTGCCACCTTCTCTGATCCTCGAGGTGCTGGCGTTCTTCTCGATGGGCTTCGTTTGGAGCGCCTATCTCGACGCCAAGTACGCCTTCTTCCGGGGTTCGTTTGAGCCCTCGCAGCTCGGTCGTCTTGTCTCGAACATGTACCTTCTCCCGGGCATCACGAGCTCTGTGGGGGCGCTGGTTCTCGGGTCCTTGGCGAATTCGGTCAGTCCTTTCGAGCTGGGAGGGATTGCCGCCATCGGGTTCCTCGGCGCGGGCCTCCTCGCAGCCGCTCTCCCGGGGATCCGAAGACTACGATTCTGAACGGTGTCGCACTACTCGTCCGGATCGTCGGGTTCAGCGAGGCGCACTTTACCCGTAGGCCGAGATAATGCAGGCGATGGCCCCGATGAGGACCGCGGGGACACCGACCCAGGCGAGTCTTGCGTCCGTCCACAATCCCGCCTTGGAAAAGAAGGCGGACTCACTCTCGATCTTGGAGCCAACCGCTTCGTAGAGCGCACGATCTTCCCTATCTACAGGTCCGTAGGTCCCGAACCCCCCGACAGTGTCCCACTTGGACCGGTCCGGAACGAAGGCGTACTTGCCTCGCAGACCGGCGTCCCGGGCCTTTTGGGTAAGACTTCCGACCCGTCGCTTCTCTCTCCGCACCGGTTGAGGGTAGAGGAGGATGAAGCCGAGCACCATAATCCCTGCCAGAACCAGGAAGATTCCGCTTGCAAGCAGAGCGACGTTCATCGGCCGAGCTCCACGGCCCCGGGGCTAAGATACCAGTCCTCGGTACTATTGGACGTTTCTTACCTTCCTCCCTTTCAGGTTCGCAAGTAAGACATTGGCTTCGACAACGCACTCCAGCCGAGGTCGTCGAGAGCGAACGGGTGTGAGCACGAATGCGCCCCGAAGCCGATTCGTGAGGTTAGGGAAACCGAGGGTCATTGCCGCCGCGAGGGGATCTCTTTGAAGCGTTCGCTGCGAGGCATTCCTCGTTGCACCACGTCCAGTTCCGGCGGCGGGGGTCGCGGTCGCCGCTTGTCGAGATCGAACCAGACGCCCTCCGAGGTGACCACCGCCGCGACCTCGCCGGTTCCGTCGAGGAAGGTGTTGCTTAGTTCGAAGCGAGTGCCGTCGGGGGAAAGCCCGACCATTTCCAAGTCCACGGCGAATTCATCGAGGAGTCGCAGCTCCTTGCGATAGACTAGTTCGTCGCGCCCGATGACTGGTCCGACTCGTTCCGCAATGAAACGTGCCG
The DNA here is from genome assembly GCA_050013595.1 of Thermoplasmata archaeon. Taxonomy (GTDB): domain Archaea; phylum Thermoplasmatota; class Thermoplasmata; order Lutacidiplasmatales; family UBA184; genus Lutacidiplasma. The sequence goes on from JBEKEY010000032.1 coordinate 6,603, forward strand.
CAGGGAATCCATGTTCGGTGAAGAACAAGAAACGGGTGTCGGCCGCCCGGTCCAGGAACGCCGTGTTGGCCATGTGGGCATTTGCGTCGACGTGACCCCAACTTACGCGGAAGCGTTGCTCATACCGATTACCGGTGACGGTCATGTCCCGCGAGCCTCCGTCGCGTCTTGCCCGAGCTCCCCCGTACCGTAATTAGGAGCTCGGTCCCCGACCGGCTTCCCCGCGGTCAGAGTCCGGGGGTTCGGGACGCCCCTCAGCGGGAAACACTTCGGCGACTGGTGGGCGCAAGCCGCATGGCGTTTGTTCGTGTAGGGGGCCTCCCGGGCATCAGCGCGTCCTGGGCGCCTTGCGATTTGGAGAACGGGCACGGGATCTTGCGGGGGTCGTTTTGCGAGGGGCCCGCGAGTTCAGCGTCGCCCTCACCATGGCGGGAGGTGCCTCGAAGAGCCAGAATATGTTCCCGTCGGGGTCGGCGAACTTTGCCATAGATCCCCACGTCGTCTTCTTCGGAGGTTCCGGGAACGCTACGGCCCCCTTGGTCATCCGAGCGACCAGCGCATCCATTTCATCGGTGACGAAGGCGATCCCGGTGTCTCCGGGTTCAAGTGGGGCGAAGCCCTCACAAAGGTGGAGAACGAAGCGCTCTCCGGGAGGGGCGACGAGGATTGCGTGACCTCTGCCTCCGACCGTATACGTTGCGAATCCAAGGTTCTTCGTCCACCACTTCGTTGACGCCTTTGCGTTCGTGACGACCACCGCCACATCTGCGAGAGCTATCATCGGTCACCCGCCTCGATGCTCCCTCATGAGCTGATGGGTTTACGTTCTGTGGGAGGGGTGGCGAAACGGGGTTGTGGTCGGTTGAATGTGAGAGCTATTGACGTGACTGCGCATCCTACCGGAACGTGGTGAACGGACGGGCCCCTCTGTTAGGCACAAGCGCCACGGGGTTCGGATGGGTCGAGATACCCGAACCTCCGGCGACGGTGATGGAGACGAGAATCGTCCCTCCGGACCGGCGCGTGAACTGGACTGCCGGATTCTTGGGCTTCTTCATCGGAGCGATTGCGGGGGGCCTGGCAGCTAGATTCGGGGTGAGTGCGAGTGCCTGGCCGCTCAACAGTCCGGTCGGGGTGTTCCTTACCGTGGGGATCCCTTTCGGTATCGCCGGCTTCTTCGTTGAACGCTGGTACCTGACTCAGACACGGCTGACGCCTACACTGACTCGGATTCACAAGTTGTCCGCCAGTGCCGGAATGCTTTGGATCGAGAGTACCGGTTCTCGATCCCACTGGATTTCACTCGAGGGAATGCGTCTTTCAGATTCCCCTGTCGCGGGGGATTGGTACTCCGTGACGTTCCTCGGTCGAGGGAGGAGACTCAGTGTATTCTACATCCCGGGATCTGTTGCCTCGCGTTTGCGTCCTCTGTTGCCTCCCGATCAGGCACTCCCGATTCTTGGGATGGGCCGAAGTTGATTCCAGGGCAACCTTCTTGCCGCGACCGTCGGAAAGTTCAGAGCGGAGTGACCCCGTTCACTAGGGCCCTAGAATTAAGAGGAAGACCGAGTTCAGATCATCGGGTTCGGACCGTCAGGGTGGGTATGCGGTCGAACGATTCTTGCCGAATGCCCCGAGAGGCGCCGTGAGCGCGGTTCGACCCCGGCGACCCCGCCTTGTCGTTCCTCAGGTCGCAGCGGGGCGCATCCATGAGGTGTATCCGGTCCCCACTGTGTTCCGCCCTGCCAAGGACACCCCTCCGGGGCGATTTCCCTTGCTCAAGGTCTTTGTCGGACTCCAGAAGACGATCCCGTTCCAAAAGTATCCTGGAGACGATGATGCGATCTTGGAGGTCGCCCGAAAGACCTGGGCCCACGTCACCGACGGGCCGGGGTGGATGTACGTCGCACCGCGGCGGACGCCTCCCGAAGTGCGCGCCGCAGGATTCCGCATGGTGGAGAGCGAGGACGATGAGATCGTGGTGGCTCGCTCCCACCTCGTGAACAGCCCAGGCATGGATGTCTATCTCGACATAATCCACGAGTTCTTGCACATCCTACAGCGGAAGCAAGGAAGAGAACTTTGGTCGGGTCGGAAGGTCCCCTACGTGGACCGTCCGACCGAGGTCGAGGCGTACGCGTTCTCAGTCGCCGAGGCACGTCGGCTAGGCGTTCCGGACACGTACCTCCGAGAGTACCTGCGCGTGACATGGGTCTCTAAGTCCGACTATCTGCGTCTCCTCCGTCACCTGGGTGTGGCCCCGAAGTAAACCGACCAAGAGAATCGATTACCAAGCACCTGATCCGCTTCGGGGGCTGGAAGCCGTGGCCGAATCACAGTCAGCAGTCGCGCAGTGGTGGCAGAGCTAGGCTCACTCAGAAGATTTCAATATCCGAAATCTCCTGCTCCCCCGCGCCCGACGCTCCGAACATGACGGACTACACTTCTCCCGAGCTTACCGCGATATTCATCCAGGTCGTGATCGTCCTCATCATCGTCCGGCGCTCGTACTACATGACCCGGGGCGTGCCGTACTCGGGACTCCGCCTGGCTGTCTTGCCGGCACTGATTCTGATTCTCTGGGTCTTGAGCGAGCTCGAGTCGCTCCTCCTCACTCCGTGGGCCCTCCCCTACCTGATCGTCCTGGACCTCGCGATCCTAATCGGGACGGCACTGGGCTTCACGCCCGTTGCGGAACGAATGACGGAAGTGACGCGCGAAGCATCCGGGGTCGGGTCGTACCGCATCGGATTCTCTCTTGCCGCTCTTTTCGTTGGCGCCTTCGTGGTTCGTATCGGCGTGGCGATCGTTCTCTTCCCCAGCTCGCTCGAATTCGGGAGCCCCCCGGGAGGGTTTCCACCGACCCAGCAGCAACTAGTCTTGGGGGTGATCGATGCCATCTTTTCCCTTAGCGCGGGGTTGGTGCTGGCCCGGTCAATCGGTATCCGTCGCAAGTGGAATGCGGCTCGAGCCGGGACCCGGACCGGCGGGACGAGCTAGCCCGGACATCGGAGTGTCGAAGGCTTATCGTCCTCCGCGCGATTGGATTGCGATGATGAGTCCGCCTTCGGCGCTTTGGATCCTTCGGCTCCAAGACTGGGCTGAGAAGGAGCCCAACATCCGGCTCGCGCTTCTCGTCGGCTCGCAGGCCCGGACGCAGCTACCCGCGGATCCGTACTCCGACATCGACATCGCGCTGTTCGTCCGCGACCCTGTTCGCATCCTTCGAGATGAGGAGTGGATTGGGGACCTGGGGCCTTACTGGACCTCCCACGTGGAGGCGACCCCGATTGGATCGGTGCAGGAACGTCGGGTCCTCTTCCACGACGGTCAGGACATCGATTTCGCCGTGTTTCCGGTTCAAAGTTTGATGGGTCTGCTGAGTGACGCTCAGGGGGCGTCCGTCCTTCGGCGTGGTTTCCGAGCCTTGGTCAACAAGGACTCCGCAGAGCTGAGCGTACCGAGCGCGGAGCCCCCTCCCGTGCCGCCCAGTTCCCTCGACTTCTCCAATCTGGTGAACGATTTCTGGTTCCACTTAGTGTGGACCGCCAAGAAGCTTCGAAGGGGAGAATTGCTGGTGGCCTCGGAAGCGACCAACGGCTACCTTCGGGCACTTCTCGTGCGGACCGTTCGTTGGCATGCGCTCGTCCGCGGTTCTCCGGGGCGGGACCTCTGGCACGGAGCCAGATTCTTCGAAAGTTGGGCGGACCCCCGGGTAATTCGTGATTTCCCAGAGACCGTCGCTCAGTACGACACGAGGTCCATCGCCAAGGCGCTTTCGGCGAGTCGGACAATGTTCTGTTGGCTCAGTGATGAGTTGAGCGAGAGCCTTTCCTTTACTCCTCCGATTCGAGATCGCGCCAGTCTGTCGAGCTATCTGGACGGCCTCCTCGGTAATGCGCGGCCCTGAGGCAAATCCAGCCCCTGAGTGGATAGGTGTAAGCAGGATTGCAACCACATCTCCCCGATGGTGTTCGAAGACACAACTTTAGGGGCCGAGCGCTAACGCTGCGAGGAGAATCCGAGCCGTGGGGTACCGTCCGCGACAGTACGACCACATCGTGGTGGGCGCCGGCGCGCTGGGCACATCCGCTGCGTACTATCTTTCGGGTCACCAAGGGAGGACGCTTGTTCTCGAGAGATTCTTCGAGAATCATGCGTTTGGTTCATCGCACGGAAGGACTCGGATCCTCCGCACGGCCTATTCGGAAGGGCAGACGTACGTCCCGCTCGTTCTGCGAGCGCGTCAGCTCTGGAGACGCCTTGGAAAGGCTGCCGGGACCGAGATCTTCCGGCCCACGGGCGTGATTCTAGCCGGCGAATCAGATTCCTCCTCTCTCGCCGAGGCGAAGGCCAGTGCACGCCGTTGGGAGCTTCCGCACGAGTCTTTCAGCATCGACCAGGCGCGAAGGCGGTTCCCAACATTCCGCTTTGCGCAAAGCGACGGAGTGCTGTGGGATCCGGGGGGAGGAGTGTTGTTTCCGGAGAAGGCGATTCACGCATTCCGCCGGCTCTCGCACGACCGCGGAGTCACGTTCCGTTGGAACTCGCCGGTCGTTCGGTGGAGTTCCCGGCCGGATGGGCGGATCCTGGTCTGCACCGCGGACCGGGAGTATCTGGCTAACGCAGTCGTCCTGTCGGCGGGTGCATGGATGTCGACACTGGTTCCGGATCTCCGACTTCCCCTGAAGGTCGAACAGCAAACGGTGTACTGGTTCAGACCGAGGGACCGGTCACCTGAGGTCTACCGTCGAATGCCTGCATTTGTCTGGTACAATCCCCGGGGGAGCTACTACTACGGCACTCCTGACGTCGGCGACGGTGTCAAGATCGGTGGCTGCGAGGGCCAACAGGTCCAGGATCTTGCCCGACGACCTCCTCCTTCGGAGCGTGAATTCCGGAGCGTTCGACGGTTCCTCAACCTTCGTCTGCCCGGTCTCTCCCCGGAACCGGTCCGACAAGCCAGCTGCCTATACACAAACACTCCGGACAAGAACTTCATCGTGGACGTTCACCCGGATTGCCCCAACATGTTGCTCGTGAGTGCCTGCTCGGGTCATGGGTTCAAATTCGCGAGCGCAATGGGCGAGCTGATTTCGATCGCTGTACGGACGGGAAATCTGTCGCCCTTGCTCTCGCCGTTTCGCGTTTCGCACTAGCACCTCGCCCTCGTGACGTTCACGGGCCGGGATTCGGGGGCCCGCCTTGGTAACGCGAGAAACTCGGGTGCAAGAATCCGTGCGCTCACCCGAACATTCTTGACCCGGAAGGGACTGCCGGCAGGCATGCCCCTCTACATGGACACCCACCGACATGTGAAAGGTGTGACCGCCGCAGCCGTCGCCGAAGCTCACGCGAAGGACCTCAAAGTGCAGGGCAAGCACGGCGTCAATTACCGGAGTTATTGGGTGGATGAGAAGAGCGAGACGATATTCTGCCTAGTCGAGGCCCCGAACGCAGAGGCCGCCGCGCGGGTCCACAAGGAAGCCCACGGCCTCGTTGCCGACGAGATCCACGAGGTCCATCAAGGCTGACGGGCATTTCCGACCTAAGACCGACGATCCTGTCAGGGACCCGCCTCGAGCCTGGGGGTTCCTCGTGGCTTGCAATCCGCCTTCGGTCGACTGAGCGTGAACTCGCTGGCCGGTTGCGGGGGCCGGCCATATGGAAAGTTGCCAGCCTGATGGCACGTGGTCTCGATTAGCGAGCGCGCAAGTCCCGAATCTGTTCCTCGATTGCTTGGAGTTCGCCACCTTCTATTCGTTACCCTCATATGGGCGGCTCCGGTTCGGCGCCCATGGCGTACGTGGGCCGCCTTCCGCTCGGCGTGGCCATTCTGGCGATTCTGATTGGCGTTCTTGGACTGTTCGTCTTTATCCTTGGTTTCGTGCTCGCCGCCGGCGGGCTGGGAGGCGATCTCGCGGCCAGTTCCAGCGTGTTTGGGGTAACCGGCATCCTCGCGATCTTCGCCCTCCTCGTGGTGGGAGCCATCATGCTCGGGGTGGCGTTCGGACTTTGGCATCAAGAGTTCTGGGCGCTCGTTCTCGCGATCATCGTCCTCCTCTTCTATGGGGTCATCGAATTCGTCGCCTCTGCGTGGGTGTCGTTCGCCATCATCGTGGTGCTGCTGGTGTATCTCTTCGCTGTATCGAACCATTTCGACTGATTCTAGGACGCACCGCATGGAACGGGAATTCCGATGAAGGTCCCAGGAACGAAGCCCCCGGAGCCGGGCAAGGCGATCCGAGTCATCGTGGAGGGCACAGCCGTCGCTGTGTTCAACGTTGGTGGCCTCCTCTTCGGAGTCGATGCGAAGTGCACCCACGTGGGTGGACCGCTTGACCAAGGCTCGGTTGCAGACACCATCGTCACGTGCCCTTTGCACGGGTCGCAGTTCGACCTGCGAACCGGAGCCGTGGTACGTGGACCCGCCTCCCGACCATTGAAGTCCTATCGAGTTCGTGCGGGGGACGATGGCCTCGTGCTGGAACCGACGTAGCTCGACTCGTCTTCGGGATCGAGGTTCGTCCTCGGGGAGAACCGAGGTAAGTCCACCGATCCGGGTGCCAGGGTGATTGCACCCTCGGAAGCGGTCGAGGGTTCGGGTTACCATCGAGTAAGCGAACTTAGACATGCTCCGTGGGAATGGGCTGTCGAACGTCCATGAGCGGCCCCAATCGACCGAGTGTCCACAGTGCGCCGAAGTCCCTCCTCGTTCTCGTCACCGGTATTTCGGGCAATCAGGGGGGTCACCTGGCCCAGTATCTTCTGGCCCGGGGCCACCGAATCCGAGCCCTGGTTCGTAATCCCCAACACCCGAGGCTGGAGACCTTCCGTTCGAAGAGGGTGGATGTAGTGCAGGGCAACTTCGAAGACCAGGCCTCGATCCAGCAGGCGGCGCGAGGGATCGACGCAATGTTCCTGATGAGCACCTCGTTCCAGGCCGGCCCCGAGGCCGAAACTCGACAGGCGATTTCGGCCATCGACGCGGCGAAGGGAGTCGGTGTGCCCTGGCTGGTCTATTCGTCCGTCAGCGATGCGAATCGTCGAACGGGGATACCTCACTTCGAGAGCAAGTTCGCCGTGGAGGAGCATCTGGCGAGGTCGGGCGTCTCCTATGCGATCTCGGCTCCGACCTCCTTCATGGAAAACCTTCAGGCGCCGTTCCAAATGGCCTCGATTCGTCAGGGGAAATTCGTACAGGCGATTCCCCCGAGCCGCTCCGTTCAGATGGTGGCGCTCGATGACCTGAGCGCGTTCGTCGGCCACGTCATCGAAAACCCTTCCCTCTTCAACAAGAAGCGGATCAACGTCGCTTCGGACGCTTCCTCGGGCACTGAGACGGCAAAGATCCTTTCCGAGGTAAGCAGTCGAAAGATCGAATTCCAAGAGCTCCCGTTGGAAGCCCTGCGGACCCAGAGCGGCGATTACGCGAAGATGTTCGAGTGGATCGCGCGCGATGGCTACACGGCCGACATCGAAGGTCTGCGCCGCGAGTACCCTATGGTGGGATGGCAGCGGCTTCGCGAATGGGCGGCTCGGGTCGATTGGAACCGCGCGACGGGCTGATCTCGGTTCACCACTTCCGAAGGGCCTGAGCGACCTGTTTCCGGGCAGCTTTCGTTTGGTGACCCGGGCCGGTCCGCGTGTAGTCGGTGCATGCGCAAGCTCGGCAATGGCCATCCAGCCCGTGGAGCCGCTTCTGGTGCATGCATCCGGCGGTCTCACACTCGGTGGTCACTTTGGCCCTCCTCGATTTCGAACACTCAACATAGCAAGGCCGGCGGAGGCTAAAGGAGAGTCGCCCCGGGAGGTCAATCGACGTCCCGCCTCTTCCACGGCCCTTCGGCGTGGGTGCAAGCGCGATTGCAACCACCCTGAGTTTTCGGGTGGGTATGTAGGTCGAATCGACCCCTCCTTGTTTGACTGACAAGAAAAGGGTCACCGGGATGGTATGGGCCCTCAGACGCTACTTTTATTCCGTGGGTAGACGCAATCATTCTCGAGCGAATGCCGGTGTCATCGAACGGGAAGGCCGACAGGGGCTCAAGAGCGAACCGCGCTCGTCGGATTCGTACTCCTCCGAGCCGCCTGGGGAGGCTGGGAAGCGGATGAGCGCCCGCCTCGCGCTGCCTCGCAAAACCGCCGTTGGATTCGCCATCATTGTAGCTCTCATCATGTTGGGCGCGACGGCGTTGGCCTCCGCCGGGGAGGTAGCGGCCCCCGCCGCGTCGTATGCGGGAGTCAGCGCCTCCTCCCCGGATGCAGTCTCCCCGATAGGATCGGCCGCGGATTCCGCGACCCAGGCCTTCACGGTCACGGTCGGCGATTCGGGTGCCGTGGGCAGCTCCTCCCCCTCAGCCCACGGTGGACCGACACAAGCCACACCCAAGGAATCTCCGTCAACCTCCGAGCTCGTACGAGGGTCCGCATCCCCCAAGTTCGATACCGATCCGGCGGAATTCTGCACGGGACCGTGCGCTCCTGCGGATTGGTTCGGCGGCACGGGCGGGAGCGGCGCCCTATCGTTGACGACGGCCACGTCCAGTGAGCTCTTGGTTCTCGAGATCACCGATTCCGGAGAATCGGGAACCGGACTTTCCGCGCTCAACGTTTCCGACACCCAGGGATCCACGTGGCACCTCGAGTCCACCAACCCATGGAATGGGGGCGGCAACAATCAGTACGTCTTCTACGCGATCGACGTTGCCGCGGGGGCGGACACCGTCAAGGTAGACTCCGCCGGTAGCTTGGGAACTACGGCCGCCACGGCCACGGCGGTGCTTTCCGCCTTCTCCGGGGTCGACACGGCAACGCCCATAGAGACCGTGGGGACCTTTGCTACCGGTACCGGGACCTCCGGGTCGGCGAGCGTCACGACGGCCGCTGCGCCGACCACGGTCCTTGGGATCCTTTCGACCACCAACGGCGCTTCCGGATTCACTCCCACCGCTTCGCCCTCGTTCTCCTCGGCGGGTACCGCGAACGACGGAGTCGCGACCGCGTCGTTTGTCGAATTCTACGGTGCCTCCACCACGGGTACCTTCACCTCCGCACCGACGTGGACGGGCTCGGTGACTTGGGGCGAGGAGGCACTCGCCATCGAGTCGGCCCTCTCGGTAACGATTTCGCCGACGAGTGTGATTATGGACAACGGCCAGCATGTCACGATCACGGCCGTACCCTCGGGAGGGGCGGGAGGTTACACCTTCGGCTGGTCGATCGCTTCGGGGAGTTGTCCGGGGTTTAGCAATTCTGGCATCTCCACCTTGACCTACACTCCGAGCGGTACGACCTCGGCCTGCGAACTGACGGTGACCGTGACCGACGCGAGTGCCAACACGGCGCAACCCACTACCTCGACCTCCGTGACCGTAGATGCTGCGCCCACGGTAGCGATCTCGCCCACGTCGGTGGTCATGGACCAGGGCCAATCGGTAACGATCACGGCAACTCCCTCGGGGGGCACGGGAACGTTCAGCTACGTTTGGGCCGTGCATTCGGGAACCTGCACGGGGTTCAGCAACTCCGGGGCTGCGGCATTGACCTACACCCCGACCGCGACAACTTCGAACTGCGTGCTCACGGTCACCGTTACGGACACCGGGACCACGGGTGGTGCGACGCCCACACCGACGGCCACACCGGGAACCAACGCGGCGGTGACCGTGAAGGCGACGCTCACCGTATCGATCTCGCCCACGTCGGTGGTCATGGACCAGGGCCAATCGGTAACGATCACGGCAACTCCCTCGGGGGGCACGGGCACGTTCAGCTACGTTTGGGCCGTGCATTCGGGAACCTGCACGGGGTTCAGCAACTCCGGGGCTGCGGCACTGACCTACACTCCGACCGCGACGACCTCGAATTGCGTGCTCACGGTCACCGTTACGGACACCGGGACCACGGGTGGCGCAACGCCAACACCCACAGCCACGCCGACAACGAATGCAGCCGTGACCGTGGACGCGACGCCGTCCGTGTCGATTTCTCCGACATCAGTTCTGATGGACCAGGGCCAATCGGTGACGATCACGGCCACCCCCTCGGGTGGTACTGGGGGGTTCAGCTACGTCTGGTCGGTCGCATCCGGGACGTGTTCGGGATTCAGCAATTCGGGAGCCTCCACACTGACCTATACTCCGACCGGGACGACCAGCAACTGCGTTCTCACGGTGACGACGACGGACACCGGGACGACCGGTGGAGCGACCCCGGCGCCTACATCCACCCCTGCGACCAACGCGGCTGTGACGGTGAAAGCGACCTCGACCGTGTCCATCTCTCCGACCGCCGTGATCATGGACCAGGGCCAATCGATGACGATCACGGCGACGCCCGCGGGCGGAACCGGGACGTTCGGTTTCGCATGGTCCGTCCACTCGGGCACGTGTCCGGGATTCTCAAATTCAGGCATCATCACACTCACCTACACGCCGACCGGAACGACGACAACCTGTGTCCTCACGGTCACTGTGACGGATACTGGTACGACGGGGGGCGCGACGCCCACGCCCACGGCCACACCGGGAACCAATTCGGCCGTGACCGTGGAGGCTGCCCCGACGGTGTCGATCTCGCCCACGTCGGTGGTCATGGACCACGGCCAGTCGGTAACGATCACGGCGACCCCCTCCGGCGGAACTGGCACGTTCAGCTACGCCTGGGCGATTGGTTCGGGGACCTGCCCGGGCTTCAGTAATTCTGGGGCGCTGACCTTAGTTTACATTCCGACGGGGGCCACGACGACCTGCGTTCTTACGGTGACGATCACCGACACGGGGACGTCGGGAGCCGCGACGCCCGTCGCGACGGCAACTCCGGCGACGCCAACGTCCGTGACCGTGGACGCGACCCTTTCGGTGTCGATCTCGCCGACGTCCGTGGTCATGGACCTCGGGCAATCAGTGACGATCACGGCAACGCCCGCGGGCGGGACCGGGACCTTCAGTTACCTCTGGTCGATAGGCTCCGGGAGCTGTCCGGGATTCGCCAACTCCGGCATCTCGACGCTTACCTACGCCCCGAGCGGCACGACATCGACCTGCGCCCTCACGGTAACGCTAACGGACACCGGAACGACCGGAGGAGCGACCCCCACCCCTACGGCTACACCTGCGACCAACACGGCTGTCACTGTGGATGTCGCACCGACGGTCTCCATCTCGCCCACGTCGGTTCTGATGGACCACGGCCAGTCGGTGACGGTCACGGCGACTCCTTCGGGCGGGTCGGGAACGTTCACCTACGTTTGGACGGTGGCATCGGGAGGCTGTCCGGGCTTCAGCAATTCCGGAGCCTCCACCCTGACCTATGCCCCCTCGGCTGTGACCGCCACCTGCGTGCTCACGGTGACGCTCACCGACGCGGGAACGACGGGCGGAGCCTCCCCTACTGCTACGGCCACTCCGACCACTAACACCGCCGTGACGGTGAAGGCGACCCCGACCGTGGCAATCGCACCCACCAGTGTGCTCATGGACCGCGGTCAGTCGGTGACGATCACCGCGACCCCCGCGGGCGGAACCGGGACGTTCACCTTTGTCTGGTCTATCGCATCGGGCAGCTGCCCGGGCTTCAGCAATTCCGGCACCTCCACGCTGAGCTATACTCCCTCCGGGGTCACGGCCACTTGCGTGCTTACACTGACGCTCACCGATACGGGGACGACGGGGGGAGCGACCCCGGCGCCCACCGCCTCGCCATCGACCAATTCGGCGGTGACGGTGAAGGCAGCTCCCACGGTGTCGATCTCTCCGACCTCCGTGGTCATGGACCAAGGCCAGTCGGTGACGATCACGGCGACGCCGGCCGGCGGGACGGGTACTTTCGCCTACGCTTGGTCGCTCGTCTCGGGGGCCTGCCCCGGCTTCAGCAATTCGGGAGCCTCAACGCTGAGTTACGCACCGACGGGAACGACGAACAATTGCGTCCTCACGCTCACGCTGACGGACACCGGGACGACCGGCGGGGCGACCCCGACACCTACTGCGACACCGGCGACCAACGCGGCGGTGACGGTGAAGGCCGCCCCGACGGTCTCGATATCGCCGACATCGGTGGTCATGGACCAGGGCCAGTCGGTTACGATAACGGCGACTCCAGCAGGCGGAACCGGGTCGTTCAGTTACGTTTGGGCCATCCACTCCGGCGCGTGTCCGGGATTCAGCAATTCGGGAGCCTCCACGCTGACCTACGGTCCGACCGGCACGACCAACAACTGCGTCCTCACGGTGACGATAACGGACACCGGGACGACCGGTGGAGCGACCCCGCCGCCTACTGCCACCCCTCCCACCAACGTGGCGGTGGCGGTGAAGGCGGCCCTCACGGTGTCGATCTCCCCGACCTCCGTGCTCATGGATCATGGTCAGTCGGTGACCATCACGGCGACACCGGCGGGCGGGACCGGGACGTTCACCTACGTCTGGTCGATCGCCGCGGGCAGTTGTCCGGCGTTCGGTAACTCCGGCCTTTCGACGCTGACGTTCACACCGGCCGGAACGACGAACAACTGCGCGCTCACGGTCACCGTGACCGACACCGGCACGACGGGCGGAGCAACACCTACGCCCACGGCCACGCCCGCCACCAACTCAGCGCTGACGGTGAGGGCGACCCCGACCGTCTCTATCGCCCCCACCTCTGTGGCTCTGGACCAGGACCAATCGGTGACGATCTCGGCAGCCCCTGCCGGCGGAACCGGCACGTTCGGTTACAGCTGGTCGGTTTTCTCAGGAAGTTGCCCGGGGTTCGCGGATTCGGGGGCGGCCACCCTCCTCTACGCGCCGACGGGCGCGACGTCGAACTGCATACTTACGGTCACGCTCACCGACACGGGCACGACCGGTGGGGCTACGCCGACGCCGACCGCCATACCCACGACCGACGCGTCCGTGACGGTCAACTCGACGTTGAGCGCTCCGGGCGCGCCCTCGATCACTTCCAACCCGACGGTGGACCGGGGGCAGACCTCGACCTTGACCGCGTCGATTCCGAGCTCAGGGACGGCCCCGTATTCGTGGCAGTGGCTTTTCAGCACGAACGGCGGCACGAGCTACAGTTCCGCGACCTCGGCACAGTGCTCTACACCCAGCGGGTCGGGCGTGGGCGGGGGAACACTCGAGACGTGCTCGTTCGTTACGACCGGATCGACCATCCTGGGGAACTACCTGTTCGAGTTGGAGATCACGGATAATGCTACGATAACCGAGAGCAACACATCGTCCGCGTCTTCCACGGTCACGGTGAACTCGGCGCTCACGGCGCCCGCGACGCCCACTCCGAGCGTCACGACGTTGGATGCCGATCAAGTCCTGACGGTGTCCGGTACCCTTCCCTCGACCGGTACCTCGACCTACTCCTGGCAGTGGCTGATATCGGTCAACAGCGGCGCCTACGCGGACGCAACTCAGTGCGGGGCGTCGGCGAGCGGAAGCGGCGCGAGCGCGGGCGCCGGCGAAACGTGCACCATCCCGGCCAATTCGCTTTCGGCGAGCGCCAACTACAACTTCAAGCTCAAGGTCACGGACAGCGCGTCGACGCCGAAGATTGTCACGTCGGCCGCGTCCTCAACGGTAACGACGAGCTCCGCGCTGACCGCCGGGACCCCGACCCCGAGCAGTCCCATCCTCGACAACGGTCAATCGGTCACCCTCACCGCGAATCCCTCGGGCGGGGCGGGTGGCTACGTCTTCCAGTGGTATTCCGGGGCTTCCGCGGCCGCGTGCACGGCATTGGGGTCACCGATACTGTCCGCGAACTCCTCGACGTATCTCGCCTCGCCCACGGTCACGACCTGGTACTGCTACAACGTGACGGATGCGAACAACGACAACGCAACCTCCGCTACCGCGGAGGTCACGGTCAACAGCGCATTGACCGCGCCCGCGGCGCCCTCGGTAAGCGCAATGGCGTTGGACGCGGACCAGACCTTGACGGTCTCGGGGACGCTCCCCTCGACCGGCACGGCGTCGTACTCTTGGCAGTGGCTCGTCTCGGTCAACGCGGGTTCGTACGTTGATGCGACCCAATGTGGTCTGAACAGCGGTAGCGGGGCGGTCGGAGGTGCCAACGAGGCCTGCGTGGTCGCCGCGGACACCCTGACGGCGGGTGACATCTACGGTTTCGAACTCCAAGTCACCGACAACGCCACGTCGCCCGAGACTCAGGTATCTACCGCATCCTCTACGGCCGCGGTGAGCTCGGCCCTCACCTCACCCGCGGCGCCCACACCGACCGCCACGAAGCTGGACCTGAACCAGGCCCTGTCGGTGTCGGGGACGATCCCGACCACGGGGACCTCGACGTATGCCTGGCAATGGCTGGTCTCGGTCAACGGCGGGGCCTACTCCGATGCTACCCAATGCGCCGCGAACAGCGGAAGCGGGGCGAGCGGTGGCGCCACCAAGACCTGCAGCATCGCCGCAAGCACGCTCACGGTCGGCTATTCCTACAGTTTCGAACTCCGAGTGACCGACAGCGCCACGTCTCCCGAGACCCGAACCTCGGCCGGTTCTTTGGCGGTGATGGTGAGCTCCGCCCTGACCTCGCCCACGACACCTTCCACGAGCGCTACGGCTTTGGACGCGGACCAGGCGTTGACGGTTTCCGGAACCCTCCCGTCGACGGGCACGGCCACCTACTCCTGGCAGTGGCTGGTTTCGGTCAACGGCGGAGCGTACGCCGATGCGACACAATGCACGGTCGGGGGCGGAAGCGGAGCGTCCGGGGGATCCGCCGAAACGTGCGCGATCCCTGGCAGCACCTTGACGGTCGGCGACTCGTATTCCTTTGAACTTAAAGTGACCGACAGCGCCTCGGCACCGGAGGCCCAGAAGTCGCTCGCCTCCGCGACAGTGACCGTGAGTTCGGCCCTCACCCCGGCCGCCCAGCCGACCGTGAGCGCGTCGGCGTTGGACGCCGACCAGGTGCTGGAGGTCTCCGGCACGATTCCGACGAACGGCACGGCTTCCTACTCCTGGCAATGGCTGGTCTCGGTCAACGGCGGCGCTTACTCGGCGGCGACTCAATGCACGGTGGGCAGCGGGACCGGAGCGAGCGCCAGCGCGACCGAGAACTGCATCATTCCCGCGAATTCGCTCACGGCAGAGGATTCCTACACGTTCCAGCTCGAAGTGACCGACAGCGCGTCGACGCCCGAGACCCAGACCTCGGCGGCGACCTCGACGGTCGCGGTGAGTTCGGCGCTGACCGCGGCCGGCGCCCCGACACCGAGTTCAACCCAGCTGGACGCGAATCAGGTCCTGACGGTAACGGCCACCATCCCGTCGACCGGTACCCCCACCTACTCCTGGCAGTGGCTGGTCTC
>JBEKEY010000033.1:0-21722 GCA_050013595.1 Thermoplasmata archaeon
CACCGCGAGAGGCTCGTCCCGGCGAAGGAGCTTCAGCAGCGCTGCTCGGAACTCCGCTTGGGAAGAGAACGACGCCTTTCCGCCGCGGACCACACGTCGAGCGGCTCGTTGCACGACCTCTGCCGCGGGCCGCCGGAAGCGGACGGGGCGCTCGCGCTTAGCCGGCGCTGTGTCCGTGGCGCCCTTCTCGGGCACGGATCTCCTCCTCGTAGAAGCGGCGGGCGAACTCGGATTCTTCCGGTCCGATCTTCACCGCCTCCTGCGCGGGTGTCGCGAAGTAGGTCAACAGCGACGCCGCGGCGGCGAGACGAACGGCGCGCGACTTGAGCCGTGGAGAGAATTTCGGGAAATCGGTGGTCCTGAGAGCCCGCTCGGAGACCTCGCGGAGCTTCGTGTAGAGAGCCCGCTCGAGTCGAACGGCTCGCGACCGGAATTTCGAGGCCACCAAGGGATGCCCTGTTTCGATGGCGTAGACGAGCGTAAGGTGGTCCCGGATCTTTTCGGCGAGGGCAAAATCGATCTCGCCGAGCTCGAGCCGCTCCGAGCTTGCCTCCACCGCGCGAAACCGGGCCCGGGTCATGGGGTGGAACCGCAGCAGCATGCGGTCCTCTAGGGCCGCGAAGTTCGGGTCGGCGATCGTGGTCCAGTAATCCTGGGCGCCGGCGGTGCGGACGTTGTAGTTCACGGAGAAGAACGAACGGAAGGTGTAGGGTCCGACCGTGCCAAAGGTGGTCTCCCACTTCACTTCGCGTTGCTCCATCACGAGCTTCAACGGTTCGACCATGCCGCGATACTTGAACCAGTCGTTGAATTCGGGGACGATGAAGTTGAACGTACGGCCGGTGTACGCCGCGCCGACGCGAAGGAACTGCACCGGGGTGATACCACCACAATAGCGGTTTCGTCCGGGGAGGCCGTGCGGGGGAACGCCGCTACGTGGATTTCCACGAATGAGGTCATCGATCGAGAAGGTCTTGCCGGTTCCCGGCGGGCCGAAGAGCGCCAGGTGGAACCCGGTCGCACCGGTCGGTCGTCCGGTGGGTGCGAGCAGGGGAGTGTCGGCGAGAGCGTACTGTTGGAGCAGTGAGATCAATGAGTCGAAGTAGAGTTCCTCCCCGAACAGTCCTTTCAGGTAACCCGCCAACTTCTGGACATTGAACGTCTTGCCGAATTCGACGGTCGCGTCGAGTCGGTCTCGAAGGACTTCGCGTAGTCGGTCGAGGAACTCCCCGTCCATCGCTCGGATCTCGGCCCGCTCGTCGGGGACCGGGCCGAGCGCCGACGTCTCGATAGCCTCGGAACGCACGACCTCGTCGAGCAGCAGCTGGCGCAGTTCTTCGGGGTAGGGGATCTGGTAGACCTTCTCGCCCTTCCCTTCCGGAAGCTCGAGCAGGAGAAGCGGCCAATCCACGGATCGTGCGGCGTCGGTCCGAATCCGCGACCAACGCTGCGAGCACCCGGGCCACGGGAAGGTCGGACGCGAGAATCTCAAGGCCGGCCGATGCTGCCACTTTCCCCCGCGAGTCCCCCGACCGCCTTATATTCATCCACCGACAGAATCACCCCCGTGGTCGGGCACGGCTCGTCGGCCTACGAACGAGAACTCCGGAGCCTGCTCGAGGGTCAGCCCGAGGCGGTCCGAAGTTACGCCCGAGCGCTGCCCCCGACCGGTCGCTCCGAGTTCGAGCGACTGATCGAGCAACCGTTCCTCATCATACGGGCCGCGGGGTCCCTCGGCTTCGACCTGGTCGCCTTGCGTCGGGAGTTCGCCTTTCCCCTCGAAGTGAAGGCATCGGCCGAATCGGTCATCCGGTTCTCCGCGGCCAGCGGCAGGGCGAATGCCCAGCTCGAGGCGCACCAGAAAGCGGTCCAGCGCGTGGGTCTGACCGTTCTGTACGCGTATCGCCGTGTGGGCCTTCGCTCGACCGAGAACTGGCGAATCTTTGTGGCCGGTGAGATTCCGTCGTCAGGCCGCATCGGAGCGCTCTGCCGCCGACTTCCACCGGTGAGCCGAACCCCAGAGGGGAACGGCATCCTCCGGTGGGAGGAGGGGAGGCCGTTATCGGAGTTCCTCTCCCACGTTCATTTCCTTCTCGAGCCCGTCATTACGGTGGGCGCGTGACCGTCCAGGTCTCTTCGGTCGGGATGGGCCGATTCGGGAAACGGCCCGAAGGTCTCATCGAGCTTGCGGCCGAGGCCGCTAACTTGGCCCTAGAAGGGATAGGGCGAAAACCGGTCGACCTCCTAGTGGCCGGGTCGATGTTCTCGCAAGGTCCCCACGGGCGTGAAGCCCTCCTTCCCCGTCTCGCGGGACGATTGGGCTTGGAATCCGCTTCGGGTTTCCGGGTGGATTCCTCGAGCGGGACCGGCGGGATGGCGTTCCATGCCGCTGCCCTCGCGCTCGAGAGCGGCCGGTTCGACCGAGCCCTCGTGGTAGCGGCCGAGAAGATGACCGACCGATCGACCGCCGAGATCACGAAGGACCTCGCTGCGTCGCTCCACGTGAGCGAGGTCGCCGCCGGCGCCACGATGCCGGGACTCGCGGCGATCGTCAGTCAGCGCTACCTGGACCGATACTCCCTACCGACCAGCGTCTGCGACATCGTCACCGTGCATGCGCGGGCGATGGCCGTGGCGAACCCGAACGCGTACTTTCAGAAGGCCGTCACGGCCGAGGAGGTCGCCGCCAGCCGTCCCGTGGCCCTGCCCCTGCGCCTCCTTCACTGCTCGGCGATCTCGGACGGAGCCTGCGCGCTCGTGCTCGAGAAGGGAACGGGTCCCGCCACCGTCCTGGGTCTCGGCCAGGGGTTTGATTCCCTGCGGATTGTCGACCGCGAGGAGACCACGTCGTTCACCGCAACGCGCATCGCGGCGCGTCGCGCGTACGAAGCGGCGAGGTTGACCCGCAAGGAGATTGGTGTCGTCGAGGTCCACGACGCGTTCTCCCCGTTCGCACTGATTCACTTCGAGGACCTCGGGATCTGCGGTCCCGGCGAAGCTTCGAAGTGGTTCGAGAAGGGTTGGGTAGGACGAGACGGCCGAATGCCCGTGAACCCGAGCGGAGGCGTCATCGGTCGCGGACACCCGGTCGCTGCTTCCGGACTCGCCGAGATCGGGGAGGTGGCGCTCCAGTTGCGCGGAGAGGCCGGCCGCCACGCGGTTGCGACCCGACCGAAGATCGGCCTCGCTCACGCGGTGAGCGGGATCGCGTCGCACAACTTCGTGACCATCCTCGGGGAGAAGTCGCCATGATGACCGAAGCGACCCTCGAGCTCTCCCGCTGTCACGCCTGCCACGCCCAGTTCCTTCCGACCGACGGACCGTGCCCGAAGTGCGGCTCCACCGACTGCGTGTTGTATTCCACCTCCGCCATGGGGAAAGTGCTCGTCGCAACGGAACTCCACTACCCAGCCTCCGGCTGGCACTCGCCGCACCGGTTAGCGCTGGTCGAGGTGGCCGGTGGCGTGCGGGTCCTCACGATCGTGGACGGCGTGCTGCCGATCGCCGGTGCCTTGGTCGAGGTTCGGCACGACGGCGCGGTCTACCGAGCGCATCCGGAACCCGCGCGCTAGGAACGCGGGGAGGGGGACGTCCCGAGGGGGCGGTCCGTCCGACCCCTCTTTTGAACCCCCGAGGTGAAATCACCACAGGATTAGCAATCCTGCGCCTTACCGGGCTGGGCTATCCCCGCGCAGGGTTGTCGAGCCGCGTCCGCTCCTTAAAGTTTCGGATTGGACGCGCCGGCGGCGCGAGTTCCCTCGAACGGTACCTCGAGAACTCGGGCGAGAGTCTCCGTCACCGACGGGCAGGACCGGTCCGGCACGAATTCGTTCCGGCAGGTTATGTAGCGCTCCCGCGGTATCGCGTTCGAGGCCGATATGCGGGTCGCAAAGGCAGGGGTCGTGGGCGCCGGAACGATGGGAGCCGCGATCGCGGAGGTCCTCGCGCTCAACGGCATCGAGGTCGTTCTCAAGGATGTCGACGAATCTCTCGTGGCGAAGGGACTCGAGCGGGTTCGTGGGTACGTCGCGGAGCTCGTCCGGTTCCACGAGTCGAGAGCCCCGAAGGAGATCGAACGGATCACGGAGCTGGCGGGGGACCTCTCGGAAGAACAGACGACGAAGATCCGAGCGAAGCTCGCACCGAAGTTCTCGCGCGCGCGCGGTGACGAGGTCGTCGCGCGAGTGCACGGAACGACCGACTACGGGGCCTTCTCCGACGTCGACTTCGTGGTGGAGGCGGTCTTCGAGCGGTCGGAGGTCAAGCGTCCGGTCCTCGAAGCGCTCGACCGCGTCGTGCCGGACCACGCCATCCTCGGGTCGAACACCTCGTCCCTTTCCATCACGCGCCTCTCGCGCGGGCTGAAGCACGTCCGGGAGACGCTGGTGACCCACTTCTTCAACCCGCCGACCACACTTCCTCTCGTTGAAGTGGCCGGGGGCGTCGAGACCCGGGAGGACGTCATCACGGATACGATCGACTTCCTCCAGGGGCTCCGCAACCATCGCTACCCTCTGGTCCCGATCCGCGTGAAGGAATCTCCGGCGTTCGTCGTCAACCGCTTGCTGATCCCGGTGCTGAACGAAGCCTCCTTCGCCCTCGGAGAGAACCTTGCGTCGTCCCGCGATATCGACCTCGCGATGAAGACCGGGGCCGGCATGCCGATGGGGCCGTTCGAGCTCGCGGACATGATCGGGCTCGACGTGGCCCTTGAGGTCGCGGAGACCCTCTTCCGCGAATACGGCGACCCGAAATACCGGCCCGCGCCCGTTCTTCGGCGTCTGGTCGACGCCGGCCATCTCGGACGAAAGACGGGGATGGGGTTCTACGACTACTCGACCTAGGAGGAACGAGGCAACATGAAGTTCCCGTCGGCGGAGTGGGCGACCGAGTTCCGTTCGGTACTCAACCAGAACGATGCGTATCGAGTCGCGGCGCAGGCGTGGGAGGGTGACATCCTGTTCCTGGTCCGAATGCCGGACCCCAACCTTCCCGCTCCCGGGATCCACCTGGCCCTCGCGCACGGTCAATGTTCTGCGGCGACCTACCATCCGGACGCGCGCGCGGTGGCCAGCGAGTTCGTTTACGAGGGGACGCCGGAGAACTGGCAGAAGCTCATCGCCGGCCAGCTCGACCCGGTGAAGGCGATCTTGGACCAGACGTTTCGGGTCAAGGGCAACCTCGCGAAGTTGATGCGGTTCACGCGGGCAGCCAAGGAGCTCGTCGAGACCGCGTCGAAGGTTCCCACCGAGCCGTAAGTGGAAGGCGCGCGCTCAGGCGGTCGGCGTCGCCGCAGGCGCCGCCGGAGCGGCCAGTGAGGGCGTCGTCGGAGGGGTCACGAGCGGCTTAGGGGCGGGCGCCGCGGCCGGTGGGGCGGGTTTGGGAGGCATCGCGGGCGGTTTGGGCGGCGGAGGCATCAGAGTGCGCTTCAGGAAGGCGAGGATCTGGGTCCACGCGGCTTCCGCCGGGCCGACCTCATAGCCGGATAGGTCCCGAGCCAGGAAATCGTGACGTGCGCCCGGGATCTCGATGAACACGAACGAACCCTTGGTCGCCGATTGAGCGGCCACGAGCTGGGTTCCGGCCCTCGCGGATCGGCGGTCGGCCGAGCCTCGCACGTAGAGGAGAGGGACCGTGACGAGCTTAGCGAGGTCGGGGGGACGGACCGGCATCGGATAGGCGAGCGCGACGGCCGCGAGCCGGGTATCCTGGGCGGCCAGAGCGAGCGCCAGGCTCCCACCGTAGGAAGTTCCGAAGACGGCGGCCTTCGCGGGGTCGACCATCTCCCGTCCTCGGACGTAGTCGAGGGCGTCGCCGTAGAGCTGGAGCAGCATCGCGACCTTGCGGTTGCCGACAGCGACTCCTCCTCGGAACTGGGCGCCCGAGCGCAGGGCGAAGTGGTGACCCGAGCCGAGACCCTCGGTCTTCACGATATCCGGTATCATGACCTCGAATCCCTCGTGCGCGAAGCGGATGGCCGCGTCGAGCAACGTGGTCGTGATCCCGTAGACGTCCGGGGTCAGCAGCACGACCGGGTGCTTCACGACCTTCGTGGGGGAGAGGACGATGGCTAGCGCCTTTCCGGAGGTCACGGCTCCCGTATCGAACGTGACCCGCTCGCTCCGATAGATGAGGGCCGGGACACCGGGCTTCTTGTCGGTCTTGAGCCAGGTCTTGTTGAGGAAATCCAGAACGCAGAGCTTGAACCGTTCCTTCTTCAGGACGATGACCGCTTGCCGGGTGCCGCAGATATCGCAAACCCCGACCACACCCGTGCCGAATTCGGCGTCGGTAAGGTTGAGGAGTCGGTCGTCGTCGCGCATCGGTTTCGGGGAGGAACGGACGCACGAGCCGGGTCCGATTGATAACCGTTGCCGAGGGGGTATCCCTCAACTGGGGGGCGGCGGACGCGCGCGCGAGGCCGGTGCAGCCCGAGCCCGGTGCAATTCGAGGCGGTGGCGGTCCCGGGGAACGAGAACATTGATCCCGCGGCTGCGCAGTCGATCCGCCAGATCCTGGTCGGCGGTGACGACCCACGCTCGATAGCGAATCGCCGCCTCGAGGATCGCGGCGTCCCCGCGACCGACGGAGGGAAGGCGCGGGAATCGGCGACCCAGCGCGGCGGCCGTTCGAGCGCCCGGTACCCCTCGGAGCACGAGCCGGTCGAGTTCCCCCAGGACCGAGGAAGGAACCGCGAGGGTCGCGCCGGGTCGAAGTCGGTCGACCTCGGACGCTAGCGGGAAGCGGCTTCGAGCCGGAAGCAAGAGCGCGTTCACGTCGAGGAGCACCTTGCGGTCCTCCCGGTGCGCGGGGGGATCACGGGCGCTGAAGGACGATTCCGAGCTTGTCCCGGTCGTGTTCGACCCCCCCTCGACGTTCCCGGAGGACGAAGCGCTGCGCCTTCTGATTCGCGGTCTTCGGGATCTCGTCCAGAAACTCGAGGTACTTCGGGACCATGAAGAACGGAAGGTTGGTGGCGCAGAACTCGAAGATCTCCTTCGGCTCCACCCTAGCCCCGGGTCGGAGCTGGACGAACGCTTTCACGTCCTCCTCACCGAGAGGTGACGGAACTCCCACGACGACCGCCTCGAAGACCGCCGGGTGGCGATTGAGGACGGACTCGACGTCGTACGGCGCAAGGTTCTCCCCGCGGCGACGGATGATGTCCTTCTTCCGGTCGACGAAGTAGTAGTAGCCCCCCTCGTCCCGGGTGACGTAGTCCCCCGTGTGGAACCAGAGGTTGCGCCACGACTCGACGGTCTTCTCCGATTTGTTGAGATATCCGGAGAACATGGAGAACGGGACCTTCGGTCGGACGATGAGCTCCCCACGGGTGTTCGGCGGCACCGGACGGTCGTCGTCGTCCACCACATCGGCCTCGACGAACCCGAGCGGGGTGCCGACCGAGCCGACCCGGATCGCTTCGGGTGGGTTCATCAAGGTCGTGCAGCCGCATTCCGTCATCCCATACAGCTCGACGATCGTCAACCCGAATCGCCGCTCGAAATCGGACCAGACCGCGCGGGTGGTTCCCGCGGTCAGCGCCGTGCGCACCGAGTGGGTGAGGTCGGTCGCTTTGGCCGGCTGCTTGAACAGGACGTTGATCATCGAGATGAGCAGCGAAATGTGGGTCGCGCCGAAGCTCGCGGCCGTCTCCCAGTAAGCGCTCGCGTGGAACCGTTCGTCGAACGCTGCCGTGAGGTCGTTCGCGAGCGCTGTCAGCGCGGTCATCTCCTGGGCATTACAATGGAACAGGGGGAGCGCGGTGAACAGAACCGACGAGGGGGTGAGGTGACTTCGGCGGCCGATCTCGATCGGCGTCACGAGCTGTTTCCGGTGAGGGATGATCGCCCCCTTCGGCGGGCCGGTCGTCCCGCTCGTGTACATGATCGAAACGGGGTCGCTCGCTCGCACCGTCGGAGCGGGCTGAACCTCCTGGTCCGAAGGGAGGTCCGAGAATCCTGCGGTTCCGGGAGGGAGGATCGAGTTTCCCGGGTCGGCGGCCACCACCCATTCGTGGGAGATGCGAAGCGACTCGCGGAACGGAGCGTAGGCGTCCCACAGGCGGCGGTCGACGACGAGAGCGACGGGGGCGCTGTCCGCGAGCTCGTAGCGAAGGATCTCTCCCTTCAGCCCCGTGTTGAGCGGCACCAAGATGGCGCCTCGCTTGGCCGCACCGAACCAAACGAGCGGGAACTCGGGCGTATTGAAGAGAAGGCAGGCCACGCGGTCGCCCGGGCCGATTCCCGCGGCGGCAAGACCGTTTGAGATCCGTTCCGTTTCCCGGTCGAGCTCGGAGTAGGAGATCCCCCGCGACGCGAACCGAAGAGCGACCCGGTCGCCGTTCTTGCGGGCCTTCCCACGGACGAGCTCTCCGAGGCTCGAGTACTCTTCGGCCGGGTCGAGCACGGAAAGGCACGACGTTCGGCGGTCCATAAGCTTCGTCGAGGGGAGCTTTCTTAGTTTGCGGGGCATTTCGGTCGGTTGTGTCCGCGAGGAGCGAGCCGTACCGCCCCGACGCACCGATCGTCGCCGAGCTTGCCGCGGGGGCCGTTCTTCTCCACGACCCGTCGGGCGAGTGTCTCCTCCTCCACCAGCGGGACGAGGACCGCTGGTGTTTCCCGAAGGGCCACGTGGACCCCGGAGAATCCCTCTCGGAGGCTGCGCTTCGGGAGATCCGGGAGGAGACCGGCTTTTCCGAGGTTCGTCTCGATGCGGAGGTCACCGAAGTGTCGTACCGATTCTATCGACCCAAAACCTCCGAGAACGTGCACAAGACCACCGTCTACTTTCTCGCGTCCACTCCCGAACGGTCGGCTCAGGCCGAGAAGATCTTCGACCGCGCGGAGTGGTTCGACCTCGAGACGGCCCGAGCACGGGTGAAGTACCCGACGGACCGACGAGTGATCGATGCGGTCGTTCAGCGCCGGCCACGATCCGGCCCAACCGCGGCGCGGACCTGATTGCGAATCACCCTGTTGTGGAACGAAAGAGGAAGGGGTTCGGTGGGCCCCGTAGGGCCCACCGTTGGGCGCGTAGTCCGCTCAGGGCTTTCGGTCCTGGAGGACGTCCGCGGAGCTTTGTCCGTCGGACGAACCCATCGTGGGCGGGAAGACAGCCGAGGCGGGGGGAACGCCGTTCGGCCAGCTCTCCCCATACCCACCCACCAGGCCCTTCTGGGGCTGGCGCCGGGCGTAGGAACGCCACTCGATGACGCCGACCGTTCCGACCACGAGCGCGACCGCGATGACCACTACGGCGATGAGGAGCAGATCGCTCGGACCCGACGCTGCTGCGGCGCCGCCGCAGCCGTTGGTCAAGCAGTTCGCTTCCGCGTTCGCCGCGGCAACGCTCATCGGTTGGGCCAGGACCGAGCCGCTCGGCGACGGGGTCCCCGCTGCCGGAGTGGCCTGGCCGACCGGGGTCGCGAGCGCGTTCACCGACTGGTCGTTCGCGCCGAAACTCGTCGAGGCCGCGGTCACGCTGGGGCCATTCGAGCCGGAGCTCACGTACAGGGTCTGCGCCGAGATGCCCGCGGAGCCGAGCGAGGTCGCGTCGTAGGCGTGGGCGGCCGTGCCGAACAGGTCGAAGGCGTGCGGCACGAAGATGAACCCGTCGTAGTTGTCAAAGACGCCCTGTACCACGAGAACGATCGCCGTGCGGTCCTTGCCGTCGCGGAAGACCGGAGCGGTCTCCAGGTGGACCTTGAAGCCGGTGAGGTTCACCGGCCCGCTCCCGCTCAGGGAGCCGGCCTTCGAGCCGGACCCGGAACCGGTCGTCCCGTTGAACGCCTGGTCGGTCCACGCGTAGCTCACGTTCCAGGAGGCCGAGGGGGATCCCGTGGCGGTGGAGTTCCACTCGTTGACGCCCGAGAGGTTGAGCGGGATCAGCCCGAGGGACGGGCTGAACGATGTGGCTGCGTTCCCAATTCCCGTCACGTCGAGCGTCGCGCTCGCCGTCTGTCCACCGATGGTCTTCGAGGCGGACTCGGAGATCGAGGCGCTGACCGTCGCCGAGGCGTTGTCGATACCGAGCGCCGGGACCGGCTGGCCGTTCACGTACACGAACGACTGATTCGTCAGGTTCGCGAATGCTGTGTCCACTTCTTGGCCGTGATACGCGTAGGTCGCATGGAGGATCGGGCCCGCGTAGGACGCCGAGATCGTGATCCCGACGGTGCGCTGCTCCTCGAGCATCCACGTTCCCGGGTTCGTCGGCGTGACCGTGAACACCACGGTCCAGCCGAACGCCGCGTTCCACGTGATCGTCACATTCCCGTACTGGAGGGTGTTGTTCGACCAGCCCTGCCCTCCGTAGGCCCATTGGGTCGACGGATTGGCCGACACCGCGCTCGTGACCGACGCAGCGCTCGCCGCGCCCGAGAGCGCAGGAATCGCCACGAAGGCAAGGAGAAGCGCTACGCCCGCCGCCACGACCCACCCTTTCGTTCCGCCGATTTTCGCCATGGTTGCTTCCAACGGAGTTCTCTCCGTCAGAGGACAAGAGTCGGGGACCTCCGAGATAAGGGGGTGTTCCACGAGCGCCGGCGCTCGTTAGACCCCATGCGACGGCGTCGCACGCGGAGGAATAGGATCCCTTTCTCTCCGCTCCGGAGTCTACTCGAACCCCGGAACGCGGAAGCGGGCCCCCCGGAGGAGCGCGACGGAAGAAGGGTATCCCGCATCCGCGTGCCGGGCGACCCCGATCCCGGGGTCGTTGTTGAGGACCCGGCCGATCCGCCGATCGGCTTCGGGAGTTCCGTCGGCCACGATGACTAAGCCCGCATGGATCGAATTTCCGATCCCCACACCGCCGCCGTGGTGAACGGAGACCCAGGTAGCTCCGCCGGCCACGTTCAGGAGGGCGTTGAGGACCGGCCAGTCGGCAATGGCGTCGGAGCCGTCCAGCATCCGTTCCGTCTCGCGGAAGGGACTCGCAACGCTTCCCGAATCGTGATGGTCCCGGCCGATCGCGATCGGGGCACTCAACTCTCGGTCGGCTACCATGATGTTCACGCGGTGCCCGAATCGCTCCCGCTCCCCGTATCCCATGTAGCAGATGCGCGCCGGGAGGCCCTGGAACTTCACCCGGTCGGACGCCAGGCGGATCCAACGACAGAGATGTTCGTTCGCCGAGAATTCCGAGAGGATCATGCGATCGATCCGATGAATGTCCTCGGGCTCGCCGCTCAGGGCGAGCCATCGGAAAGGCCCGCTACCCACGGCAAACAAGGGTCGGATGTAGCGGGGGACGTACCCTTCGATATCGAACGCGTTCGTCACCCCCGCGTCGAGGGCCTGCGTCCGGAAATTGTTCCCGTAGTCGAAGGCCTTTGCGCCCCGGTGACGCAGCTCGAGGATCGCGCGAGCCTCGGTGGCCAGGGATTCCTTGACACGCGCGAGATATCCCGTGAGGTCGGCGCCACGTGCGGTTGCCGCCTGCTCGACCGTCATCCCCTGGGGGATGTACCCCACCCGCAGGTCGTGGGCGGCGGTCTGGTCGCTGACAATATCCGGAACCACTCCTTTCGCCACGACCTGGGTGTAGACATCGGCCGCATTTCCGAGGAGGCCAACCGAAAGGGCCCGTCGAGACTTCACCGCGCGCTGGACGCGCTCGAGCGCGTCGTCGAGGTCGCGCGCCTCTTCGTCCAGATAGCGGAACTTCAGCCGTCGCTCGATCGCTCGCGGGTCGACATCGACGATGAGGCCGACCCCGCCCAACATGGTGATCGCCAGAGGCTGGGCTCCCCCCATCTCGCCGAGGCCGGAGGTGAGCGTCCAGCGTCCCGCGAGGTCCGCGGCATTGAATTCCACCCGGGCGAGCGAGGCGAGCGTCTCGTAGGTCCCCTGGAGGATTCCCTGGGTGCCGATGTAGACCCAGCTGCCCGCCGTCATTTGGCCGTACATCGTGAGACCGCGACTCTCGAGGTCCCAGAACACTTCGTCCGTGGCCCATCGGGGGACCAGCAGGGCATTCGCGATCAGCACGCGGGGCGCGTCGGCATGGGTCGGAAAAACGCCGACCGGCTTACCGGACTGGATCAGTAGCGTTTCGTCGTTGGCGAGAGTCTTGAGGGTCGCGACGATGAGGTCGAACGACTCCCAATCCCGGGCCGCCTTCCCTCGGCCACCGTAGACGATGAGGTGCTTCGGATCGCGGGCGACCTCGGCATCCAGATTGTTTTCGAGCAGGCGCAGGGCCGCCTCCTGACCCCAACCGCGGCACGTGAGAATCTGTCCGCGGGCGGCGCGGACGACACGGTCGGATTCGAGGGTTCGAGTCATCGGTGGGTCGAGACGGTCCGGCCCTAAGTAGGCTTCCCGAGGACTCACGCCCAACGGTCGACCTTTCGAGGACCTCCCCTTAAGAGGTTGGACCGGAATCTCCTCCAGCGTGCCGCCGTAGCTCGGTGGG
Organism: Thermoplasmata archaeon; assembly: GCA_050013595.1. GTDB lineage: Archaea > Thermoplasmatota > Thermoplasmata > Lutacidiplasmatales > UBA184 > Lutacidiplasma. Next base: position 12,418 of record JBEKEY010000033.1, read on the forward strand.
TGCCTTTACCTCAGGAACCGGACCCGGAATGGCTCCGTCGTTCGTTTCGAGCCCTCGCCGAACGCCTTCGCGACCATCCGCTCTTTCGTTCCTCCAACGAATCGGATAAGGTAGCTAGGCTGCCAACCACTTCCGCCCCGGGGCAACTCGGGGCGCCTCATTCTTTCGAACGGTGCAAGTTCCCGACGCACGGCCGGACGGCCTTACAGATTCGTTCGAGCGCACTTGGGAGGGAGGGGCATCCCCCCCACCGAACCTCTGCCTCTTTGTCGATCCTGAAGGATACTAGGTACAACGCCTGCGCACCGAGGCATGGTAATTCGGGCATGCCACGCGGTCGCCACCTTCAATGCGGCGCGACGACCCACAGAATCGCGGAGCAGGCGAACATCATCGCGAGCGCGAGCAGCGCGGCGAGCGGGCGTTGACCGAGCGTCATGGACCCCCGGACGCGCATTCGTATCGCGGCCCATTCAAGGCGCCGCAGCCGGCGGTACCACGTTTCACGTTTCTGCTTAGGGTTCGATTATCGGTCGCGCGCGTCCTTCATGAGGGCACGACCTCGGTCCTCGCTGCGGCCAGCGCCGAGAGCAAGACGCGGGGGGGAGTTCCGGTTAGATTCCAGTCGGAGAACCTCGCGTCCCTTCAGGAGAGCCCGATCTGCTTCATCAGGCCTACAAGGTCGTAAAAGAGTCTCTCCTCCGTGATTTCTCCTCGGTCATTCCATGTCGCGATCGTGCAGAATTCCACGTGGAAGCTCTTTCCGGTGGGCGCGAGGACCTTGCCCCCTCCGGTATTCATCGGTCCTTTCATCGTCCCGGAGAAATCCGCGACCGAGCAGGTGTGATTGCCGGCCGCGAAGAAGATCTTGTACGGATGGTTGACCAGGTGATTGTCAGGGAAGGTCTTGAAGAACTCCACGGCTTCGAGGTCGTGGTTGTGCCGTCCCCTCGTGGGTTCTGGTTGGCCCGGCCAGTAGACCGCGACGCCCTCCGTATGTCGCTTTCTGAAGGTCTCCCAGAGTGAGCTTCCAGGTCCGGCATTCCAGGCGTCGTCCAAGGTCTGCATCAGCTCCGCCAGCTCTTCCGACTCCATTTCGACATCCCGGGCGCCTCGAGCCCCTCCACCTGCGAGGGTTTCCCGAGTAATAATAGCGCATGATTTCGACGGAGGGTCCCGTACGCGAATCTACACGAATCTACGCTCTCTCCTCGCGGCTGGTCCACGTCCCGCGCGCTGATTGCGGTCCCGTCATCGGTCGCGCGCGTCCCTCATGGGACCTCCGCCGCCTCCCGCGTGCTCCTCGTAGCCGGTCATCGAACGTGCGCACGGCCCACGTCCGGGTCGCGCGGACTTAGGTCAGTGTCGAAAACGCTCCATCAACGGGTCGAAATGACACCCGTCATGGCGCGCTCGATGGCCGGTCCGCTTGTCGGCTCCCCAGCCCTATCCAGGACCGTCAGGGTTAGGTTCCATGCGTCAATACGGTTTATCGGGTGGACAATGCTCGCCAGAGACGAGCTCTTCATTAACGCGGGGCGCTGCGAGACACATAGCGAGCACAACCGCTGCATTTTCAAGGCCGGTCACCCAGGGGCCCACAGAATCGAGAAGATCGGAGGTGAGGTGCTCAATCTCACTGGGCCCGATGGCGTCACCGCTGAGCCCGATCCGATGGTTTGGACTTGGCGACCTACCCGGTGGAAGACGAACGCGGGGTGGATGGACAGCACTGACCCAGACGATTGGAGATTCCATCCTCCCCCGCCAACTCCCCCCGGAGAGTAGGCCGTAGCCAGCGGGTCCCGTCCAATCTCTGGTCCCGCGCGCTGATTGCGGTCATGTCATCGGCCGCGCGCGCCCGTCCGGAAGGTCGCAGGAACGGCCCCGCGATCTCGTAGCCCTGCTCGGGCCTGGATCAATCCCTGCGCTCGGAAAGGCGTCCCTTGACAAACCACCCCCCCGGAGAGTGGGTTGCCATACTAGCCGGTCGGTCAACGCCGGTGCAATGCAGGATAAGTAGTCGCGCTAAGGCAGCCCCCGCCCCGGTGAGGGAAATCGAATAACCATTATACGGGCGACAAAGCGGTCCGCGAAAGCCATGTGGACTGATCATCGGCGCGCGGGGGATCCTTCGCCCAAAAGTGGATTGTATATCCCAATCATTCTCCTGGTCGCCGGGTTGATGGTCCTCTCGGCTTGCACATCGGTTCTGGCGAGTCCACAGAGCACCCCCCATCCCGCCGCCTTCTCGGTTCCCGCGGGCGGCAGCGGGTCCTCGCCGGCAAGCTTAGCCCACACTTCGGCCGGCTCTGGGTTCTACGACAATTTCAAGGATGACAGTTCTCTCGACTCGAGCATCTGGACCACGACGGGAGCAGTTGCGACCAACAGTGCACCCTACATGTCGAATCCGCCGGCGGGAATTGTCCCGCCGGCATTGACCTTCGGGGGAGGTAACGGCATGGAGTTCACCGGTGTCACCGGGGAGTTCCAGATCGCCGCTGTGCAATCCGTCCAGTCGTTTGCACCGCCCTTTTACGTGACTGGGGAGGTGAATGGTTCAGCGGTGTTTGGCAACGCCGCTTCGCTGGCCATCCTCTCGGGAAACGGGAACTCGGGAACCGGCATCTTCGGCAATTTGAATTCGTCAAACCAGGGCTACTACGGTATCAACTACTTCTTCCCCTTGCTCAATCACACCGGACATCCCACGATTTACGCATCCCCCCAGCTCGATACCTGGTATGTCTACAATATCAGTGTCACCAGCGCAGGGGCCGCGTCACTCGTGGTCTCCTCGAACGGTGCCACCCTGGGAACGTCCCCGGGTCTTTCGGTGGGGGTCGGACCGTTCTATATCATGATCGTCGAGTTCGAGGGAATACCGGCTTACTCGGGAACGGATTTCGTCAATTGGTCCTACGTTGCGGAAGGCGCCCTTCCTTCCTCGAGTTCCTCCCCAGGTTCCTCCTCCGGATCTAGCAGCACGAACTTCTCGAGCTGGTGGTGGGTACTCGTGATCGTGATTGTTGTGGTAGCGCTCCTCGCTCTCGTCCGCATTCGAAGGAAGAGGAGAGGTAAGGCTCCGCTTCTGCAACGGGCCTCTCCAGCGCAAGGAGCTACGCAGCAGCCACCCCCGCAGTAACCCATCCGTTCAGAGAGTGGTAATGCCCACCGAATCCTCCAGCGCCGCTCCAGTCCAACAACCTCAGGCCTATCCCCCTCCAAAGTGAGGAAGACTCCGATCAACCCAACGCATCACCCCCTCACGACATGGGTGGTGTTTCGGACGAGACGCGTCGTCGACCTCCATGTGGCCTCGCGCGCTGATTGCGGTCATGTCATCGGCCGCGCGCTGCGCTCGCTAAGTTTGTGGCACCCCGAGCCGGGGGCTGGGGCGTCTCAAGGCAAGAGATTGCTTTGGTCTCCCAGAGAGATTCGAAGGCGCCGAAGGGTTGCTAAGTCGCTAGGAAGAACGCACGAGTAGTTGAATCGCGTTCGGACTGGTCCAGGTGGCTCCCCACACCCCGTCGGAAATCACCTCGGTAGCCGTGGGGAACAGGTCACAAGACTGTGGAGGAGTAACCAGCAGCATGACGGACGAGTTCACGCCCACGATTTCCTGGCCGTAAACAACGACCACTTGACATCCGATCGTATCGTAGCCAAGGGCGTTGAACTTGACGTCCGCGAATGTCACATGCGCCAACCAGCCGTAGAACAGCGGCTTGCCCCAGCTCAGTGTGGCATTGCAGAACCAGTAGGAGACACCGTGAATCGAAACTGTGCCCACTGCTAGGCACCCCGGAACCGGTTCCGTGCCCTCCGGCCATGGCATTGACGGGGTTACCTGACCCGCCCAGAAGACGCCGGCTACGACAGGTGCGAGGACAATCACGGAAATGCTGACTACCACGACTTCTTGCCCAAGTTTCATGGTCGTTTGAGCGCAGCTTGACACGGCTCCACGACTATGAATCGTTAGTCGCGTCGGGCTCACTGACGGTTTCACGATCTTCGCCCGCGCTGATTGCGGTCATGTCATCGGCCGCGCGCGTCCTTCATGGAGGCTGCGCGGCCGCTTGCTTAAATCAGAAAGTCGCGTCATGCGGCTGGAGTCGAGTACGATGGCCTTGCAGTCCGGGTCGGAGGCCTGCAGAAAGTGTGGAGGACCCCTGAAAAGAGGGTTCATCGAGGGAGAGGGTCCGTAGACCCAAGCGACGATTCTTTGGGAGCCAGCGACCACCGCGGATTCCCTTGATCCGATGTACGCTAGCCAAGAACTTGCGCCCCTGCCGCTCACACGGTTTAGCGCGGGCCCCAGTTTTCCGGCACGGCTGTGCCCATCGTGCCGCCTTGTCGAGTTCGAGTACTCCGAACTGGAAGAGGGCTGACGGCCGCGATCGCCTCGCGCGCTCCTCACGGTCGTGTCATCGAACGCGCGCGTCGCACATCAAGCCGGCGGGGGCTCGCTCGGCGTGGTCTGAAGGCGGTTACTCGAGCGGGTCGATGAAGAGCGCATTCGGGAGGATGTGAGCGAGTGCCCAGAGAACGACCCCCGGTACGAAGAACATGAGCCCGAGAATCTCGAGCGCCACCGCGAGTCCGAGATTAGAGGGCGTGACCGAAAGGATTCCGCCAACCAAGCCCGCCAGCCAGAAGACGACGCCGACGCCCGTCAGAACCTGGCCGGAAGTCACGAAGTCAAGCCGCAGTTTGAGACCGTCTGGGGGAGGGCGCTGCGATTCCGGCATTATCAAATCTTGTAACACCCTCCCGAAACTTGAGCGTTTGGAGGTAGCCAAATGCGCGGCACTCCTCACGTCCCGCGCGCTGATTGCGGTCATGTCATCGGTCGCGCGCGTCCTTCATCGAGGTCACGGTCGCGCGCGAGCGATCCCTCGCAACGCGCGACGCAGATGAAGAAAGGCGCCTTGAGGAACGTGCCCGTTTCAAGAGGCATGCCTCTGACGGATTCAGTTTGAAGTAGTCCTCTCCCATACCCGACCTCGATGCGGCTCTCCGTCTTCGTCGGTGTGAGCGTTGATGGATTCCTCGCGCGGAAGGACGACCGCCTCGACTTCCTCTTTCAAAAGCCAGACGTGGACAATGGTTACGACGACTTCATCGCCACGGTTGATTCGCTGGTCATTGGACGTGGGACTTTCGAGGTTGTGCGGGGGTTCAAGGTGTGGCCCTACGGGAAGAGGCCGGTCATCGTTCTGAGCCATACCCCCCGCCGAGTGAGGGTGCCGTCGGGCACCAACTGCGAGGTCATGTCAGCCACTCCGAAGCAGGTCGTGGCCCACCTCGCCAAGCGAGGGGTGAAGCACATCTACGTCGATGGTGGGAAGACTATCCAGGGGTTCCTCCGGGCTGGCCTCGTCCAACGGATGATCATCACTCGGGTCCCGGTTCTGATCGGGGAGGGCATCCCCCTCTTCGGGTTGGTTCCGCGTGACGTTCGACTCAAGCACGTGAAGACTCGCACGTTTCGGAACGGGATGGTGCAGACCGAGTACCGGGTGGTCCGTCGATAGGTCTGCCTGCCCAATCGTCCCGTCGTCCCGCGCGCTGATTGCGGTCCCGTCATCGCCCCGCGCGCTCATCGCGGGCTGGTCATCGACCGCGCGCGCCCTTCATGAAGGTCTCGCGGCTAGGGGACCCGAAGTGGTGGATCGTGACGATACCTATCTCTGAGACGGAAACGGAGTCGGTCAGGATTGAGGGTCCGGGAAACCACTATGTGCTCACCGTCTCGGCCGAAGACCAGTTTCAGACGACTGTTTTCGGAGGCGAGCGGGAGGATCTACAGCACCTCGCCGAGGAGCTCAGGGCGGCCGCCCAGAACGGTTCGAACTGCGCTCTGGTTGGTTTGACGATATACTTCTACAAGATGCGCTGGTTCAGGCTCGACCCGGCGATTTTCCTACGGCGGCTCGACAATCTCCAGAAGCCAGTCGGATGATTCTAAGGGTACTCACCTCGTGATTCGCTCCCTGTCGCGCTGATCGCGGGCATGTCATGGGGCGCGCGCGCCCACATCAAGCCCGCGGTCGAAATGGCCGGAACTGCTGGCGAAGGAGTCCGAAGAGAACCATATCGCGATACCGACCGTCCACGAGAACATCCTGTCTCGCTCGCCCCTCGTTCCGGAAGCCCAACCGTCGGAGCACCCGAATCGACCGGTGGTTATCGGGGAATGCACCCGTGTGAAACCGGTGCAGGCCGAGATCCCGGAATCCGGCCGCGATCAGCAGGGACGCCGCCTCGGAGCCATATCCGCTTCCCCAGTGAGGGTGGGCGATCCAGTATCCGACGTGGACATTCCGGTGGTCGAGCCGAACTCGGTCCAGACCACACCCACCGATGAGTTCCCCGCTCTCGCGAAGGATGATCGAAAGGTTGTACTTCGATCCGTCCTTGAGTCCCCGCTTGCTTCGACTGACGAACGCCCGAGCGTCGTGAATCGTGTAATGGGCCGGCAGACCGATCGGTCGAGATACCTCCCGGTCCCGTAGCGCACTCGCGATGGCCGAAGCGTCACTCCGTTCCGGGGGCCGAAGGAGAAGCCGACGGCCGACGATGGGAAGCTGCAAGCGGGGAGGTTTGGTCACTTTAGGCCCGTAACCAGCGGGATGAGATGTAGTTTCCAGTAGAGAGTCGTTGGATCTGCCTCACCGACACGAATCGCTTGGGTCCGTTCAGTCAACTCCCCACCCGCGCGCTGATCGCGGTCCCGTCATCGGCCGCGCGCGTCGCTCATTAAGGTCGCGTTCGCGCCGCTGACCGCGAATGCGCGAACGTCTTTGCTTTCTGACGTGTATCACGAAAGCGATGGCTGAGCCCAACGGTTCGCCGGGGGCGGTTGCCCCGGATCATACCCCGGCGCAATCTTCCGTCCCTCGCCCGGGCCAAAGACGATTGTGGATCTTGGGCGGCACAATAACTGCTGTCGTTCTGGCAGTTGTCGTGATAGTATGGGGCCTGCCCCTATTCTTGCCCGCCCAAGCAGTTGTGTGCCCGAGCGGCGCGCTGGCCGAGCAAGGTCACGTCAGTGCGATTTCAGATTCAACTGGCGAAGTCGTAGCTAGTGTTGCGGTCGGAATCGACCCTACCAGCGTGGCGTTTGACAGTGGAAGGGGCGAGATTTTCGTTGCGAACCCGGTCTCGGACAACGTAAGCGTGATCTCAGCCGCCACCGACTCGGTCATCGCGACCTTGAGCCTGAACTGCTACCCCTTCGGCGTGGCGTACGACAGTAGAAAGGGTGAGGTATTCGCCACCGACTTTGCCTCGGACACGGTGTTCGTTATCTCGGATACGACGAACTCGGTGGTCGCAACCGTCACCGTGGACCAAGCCCCCTATGCAGCGACCTACGACAGCCGTGAGGGGGAGGTGTTCGTCGCAACTCCGGGATCGGGCACCGTGAGTGTAATCAACGACACGACCAACAGAGACGTGGCGAACATCCCGGTGGGTCTGTCGCCTCTAGACGTGGTCTATGATGCGCAGAAGGGGGAAGTTTTCGTGGCGAACGATGCATCCAACAACGTCAGCGTCATCAACGCAGCAACCAATTCGGTGGTCGCGACTATCCCGGTCAGCAGCGGGCCGGATGGCCTCGCATACGACGAACACACAGGGCAGGTCTTCGTCACTGATGAGGGCGCGAATCAGGTCAGCGTGATCGACGACTCCAACAACTCCGTCGTGGCGACTGTTCCCGTTGGCATGCTTCCCTGCGCTGCTGCCTACGACTCCGGGAGCGGAGAGGTCATCGTCGCGGACCAGGCGACGACCAACGTTACCGCGATTGACGCCTCAAACGATCAGTTGGTGGCGACAATTCCGATTGGTGGCTCCCCATTCGGGGTCGCATACGATGGTGGAATCGACGAGACCTTTGTTGCCTGGGTTACAATCTGAATCCTGGCCCCGCGCCCTCCTCGCGGTGGGTCCGCGTTCGCCGCGCTGATTGCGGTCATGTCATCGGCCGCGCGCGTCCTTCACGAAGTCTGCGCGCCCGGCGCGTCGCCTGAATTCACGAAATCCATATACGGGGTGCCCCGCCACTCTCGATTGAAGAGTCGTGTTTCATGGCGCCTCGCGCGCTCACCACAGTCTTCGCTGCGACCGCGGTCGCAATCGTCGTGATCCTCGTGCTATGGGTGTACCCAGGATTCCTGTCCACAACGACGAGTTGTCCGGTTCAGACCACGGCCGATGGGCGCGCCTACTGTGCTGAAACCGTGACAGTGGGGCAATGCGCGTCGCCCTACGCCTGTATCGAACCTCCGCCGGGATTCGTGTTTCATGGAGTCAAGTTCCAGCTCAGGTTGGGCGGGTCGAGTGGATTGGCCTACTTGGGTGGGTGGATCACCGAAGGCAATTCAACGTCCTACCAGTTCTCCCTGACCGGTGATTACCTCGGAGCGCCGTCGGTGAATTGGACGACGCCGGACCACGTTGCGCTCGTGGAAATGCAAACCCCCTACGCGTTCATCGGAAGCGAAGGACAACTCGAAGCGAACGTGACGTGCGGGGTCTCGCTCGGGACGATTAACGGGACGTAGACTCGCGCCGGCCTCGCATCCCGCGCGCTGATTGCGGTCCCGTCATCGGCCGCGCGCGTCCCAATCAAGCCCGCGCGGGAGCGGGTCAAATCAGATTCGACAAGACTCTTTCGAGGGTCGCTCTAGCCTGTGGACCCACAGCCGTCGCCCGTGCCACATCCCTTACAACCCCCACAAGGAGGGCTCGGATCCGGAGCGCGGCTCGGGTTGGAAATCTTGAAGCCGCTGGACTCCAGAGTTTCGAGATAGTCGATCGTAGCCCCATCCACGTGTTCTCGGGAAAAGGTGTCGACGACAAAGCGAAGGCCGTTTATTTCGACGAATTCATCGCTCGGATTAGTACGCTCGACCGGAGCCAACCCGTACCCCTCGCGCCAGTAAACGCGGACGTTCTTGCCCGCGACCAGGCCGGCAATCTTCTCGTGCGCGGCCGGAGTAACTTCGAGGTGAAACGTCATCAGAGAATGAATAAGCCGGGTGGTATTTACGCAACGCACCACCTGTTTTCGAGGTCCTTTTGCTCGATTCGTCGCGGATGCGTGAAAGTAACGCGAGAATCCAAGCGACCCAATAGGAACTCCTTCTGGCCAGTCCCCGTCCTGCGCGCTGAGTTATGTTAGTTCCGCCCGCCTCAGTTCGGTCCGCCGGGTGACGGGATTTCTCCCGGTGCCTGTGCGTGGCTACATGGTCTCCTCGAGAACGAGGTGCCCGATCCGCACTCAG
>JBEKEY010000034.1:0-19980 GCA_050013595.1 Thermoplasmata archaeon
GACGAGGCGGTCGCACGTTCGGCCCGGGGAGTCCGGGCCCGATAGACTTTCCGCCGGTTCGATTCGAGGTCGGCCCCTTTATATGGGCGCTCTCTACCGAAGATGGGATCCCATGCCGTACTACGAATGCCCGAAATGCGGCGGCGGATACGTGATCGACGTTCCACCGAGCGCCCGCCCCACCTGCGACCGCGATGGAGCCCGCCTCAAGCGGGCGAGCGACGCCTCGTACGAGCGGAACGCTCGCGAGGAGTAAAACCCCCTTGAGTTCGGTCGCCGCGCCCCCCGCCGACCCCGCCACGGCGGAAAGGTACGGTCCTCTCGTCCATCGTTCGGTGCGCCACGGCGCACTGGTGCTCGTCGTGGGGACGCTGCAGTTCATCGTAGCGATGGTCGTGGCGCAGATGGGTTGGACCGTTCCCTACAGCCTACGCACCAACTACATCAGCGACCTAGGCGCGGTCAACTGCGGCTTCTTCCCGGCGAGCTCGAGCCACTACGTCTGTTCGCCGTGGCACCTCGTGTTCAACGTTTCGATCGTCATCATGGGCCTCCTGATCGTTCTCGCGGTCCTGCTCATCCGAACGGCTTTCCCGGCACGACGCTCACGCACGATCGGACTCGGATTGCTAGCGCTGGCCGGGATCGGGTCGATCGGGGTAGGACTTTCACCGGAAGATGTCAATCTGACCATCCACTCCCTCTCGGCGGCCCTCGCGTTCGTCGGTGGTGGACTCGCCCTCCTCGTCCTCGGCTTCGCGATGTTCCGCGACACCCGCTGGGACGGCTTTCGCGCGTACACGGTCCTCTCGGGACTCGTCGCCCTCATCGCGTTCGCCCTGTTCACCTCCGGGACGTACGTGGGTCTCGGCGTCGGTGGGATGGAACGGTTGATCGCCGCCCCCATCCTCCTCTGGTCGCTGGTCATCGGTGTGCACCTCGCTCGAATACCCACGTTCGCGCCTCGAGCGATCCCGAAGAGCAAGGAGACCTGAGTCCGACCGATCGCACCCTGAGGGGAGGCTCCCTACGCTAACCGAGGGTCGTCCAACTGGAACTCTTCGCCGCAGCGCTCGCACTTTCGGTAACAGTGGACCGGCCCGCTGGTTGGCGCGGAGAGCGGGCCTCCGCAGTCGGGGCATTTCGAGTGCCGCAACGCCGGGTCCTCGGTCATCGACCCGACGTCGGCGTCGTCCTTGGCCGGGTGCTCACCGGGCCTGCCCCAACGGCTGTAGGAAACGGCTCACTCGGTCTTGCCGAACTCCTTGATGTCGTCCGCGACCGGCTTCGCCGCGACCTTGCCCGACCCCTGGACCTGAACTCGGATCTGTTCGACGATGTCCGGGTTCGCGAGCGTGGTGATGTCGCCCACGTCCAGGGTGTTCGAGATCGATGCCAGGACACGGCGCATGATCTTCCCGGACCGGGTCTTCGGCATATCCGGAACGATCCGCACCGCGCTCGGCCGAGCGATCTTGCCGATCTCGGTCTCGATGGCCTTCACGACCTTCTCTTCGATCGCCTTCGAGGGTTGGACCCCCGGCTTCAGCGCGATGTAGACCTCGGGAAGACGTCCCTTGACCTCGTCCATCACGGGGACCACGGCCGCCTCCGCGACCTCGGGAACCGTCAAGCAAGCAGACTCGATCTCCTTCGTCCCGAGCCGGTGGCCCGCGACGTTGATCACATCGTCGATACGGCCCAGGATCCGGAAGTAACCGTCGGCGGATACGGTCGCTCCATCGCCGGCGAAGTAGGGCCAATCCCGCCAGTCCTTGCTATTGGGATTCTTGTTGTACTTCGTGAAGTACTGTTTCTTGAACCGGTCGGCGTCGCCCCAGATCGTCTGCATGAGTCCCGGCCACGGGTTCTTGATGCAGATGTTCCCCGCCTTGTTGGAGCCCAAGGGGATCTCGACCCCGTTCTCGTCCATGATCACCGGATGGATTCCGGGCGAGCCCGGACCTGCGCTTCCCGGTTTCATCTTGTCGATCGCGGGCTTCGTCGTGCAGAGGAAGCCGCCCGTCTCGGTCTGCCACCATGTGTCGGTGACCGAGGCCGTCCTCTTGCCCACATTGTCGAAATACCAGTGCCACGCCGCCGGCTCGATCGGCTCGCCGACCGTGGTCATCGTCTTGAAGATCGTGCGGTAGTTCTTGGCCCCGTCCGGGCCGAGCTTGCGCAGCATGCGGATCGCGGTGGGCGACGTGTGGAAGATGTTGACCCGGAGTCGTTCGGCGATCCTCCACGGCCGGTGGGCATCGGGGTACGTCGGCACCCCCTCGTAGATCACGCTGGTCGCGGCGAGGGCGAGCGGGCCGTACACGATGTACGAGTGCCCCGTGATCCATCCGATGTCGGCCATGCACCAGTACACATCGGTCGGGTGGATGTCCTGGATCCACTTCGAGGTTCCGGTAACGTAGGCCAGGTATCCGCCGGTGCTGTGCTGACAGCCCTTCGGACGACCGGTCGTACCGCTGGTGTACATCAGGAAGAGCGGCGCGTCGGCCGGCATCGAGACCGGAGCCACGATCTTTCCCTTGTACTCCTTCAGCACGTCGTGGACCAGGAAGTCCCGACCCGGTATCATCGGCTTCGCGGTCGAGACCTTCCCCTTGATCCGCTGCCAGATGAGGACCTTGTCGATCGCCTGGCCCTCCTCGGCGGCGGTTTTGAAAGCGAGGTCGGAAGCCACCGCGTGGTCGATCAGCTTCCCGCTCCGGTAGTAGGCGTCCATCGTGATCAGGACGCGGCTCTGCGAGTCCGCGGCCCGTCGGCCGGCCGCCTCCCCGCTGAATCCTCCGAAGACGACCGAGTGAATGATGCCGAGCCGAGCGCAGGCGAGCATGGTGATCGGAAGCTCGGCCACGAGCGGCATGTGGATCGTCACCCGGTCGCCGGTCTTCAGGCCCGCAAAGTCACGGAGGAGCACGGCGAACTCGTTCACCCGAGCATAGAGCTCGTTGTAGGTGAGGGCGACCGGTTCATCCTCTTCGAGTTCCGGGACGAAGATGATGGCGGATTTGTTGCCGTAGAGCTCGAGGTGCCGGTCGACGCAGTTGTAGCAGGCGTTGAGCTTTCCTCCGACGAACCACTTGTAATATGGGGCGTTGCTCGTGTCGAGGGTCTGGGTCCAATACTTGTCCCAAGTCAGCATGTCGCCCCACTCCCTGAAGCATTCGGGGAAGTTCTCGAGCGAAAACCGCTCGTTGACGCTGGGGTCGGTGAGGTTCGCTTGGCCGATGAACTTCGGTTTCGGGTAGAGGTATTCCTCTTCCTTCCAGTGCACTGCGATCTCGGCTTCCGACAGCTCGGTCTTGGATTCCTTGTCCGCGGTTCCCGACGTTGCAGGGGCCATCTTCGCGCCTCGCGGGCGCCACCGTAGCAACGTATTTACGCTTTCTTCGAAGGGTTCGCCTCCGAGAACGCGAATGCACTGGTCCTCATTGAAAGTGTCACCTTTTCCCGTGAAACCGGGCGCTTCCCGGGCGGGTCCGCGACCTTCGAATCCTTAATGGCCCTTCGAGCGATACCATCCCCCTCGGAGCTTCATGCCGGGAACGGGTCATACAGCCGTGCGACCCGAAAAGACGGTGCACCTGAGGATTGACCCCAATGACGAGTCGACGACCCTCGAAGACGTCCTCAGTCGCATCTCGGAGCTCCAACGCAAGCACCCCGACCGCGAGGTCTTTTTTGACGGAGACGAGTACGCCATCTGCTCGCGCCCGAAGCGGACCCGCGCCACCGCAGTCCACTGAGGGACCGTTGCTCGGTCACCCACTCCTGCTGCTGAATCTCAAGGCGTATCCGGGGCACTTGGGCTCGGGCGCTGTGCGAACGGCGAAGTTGCTGGAACGTTTGGGTCGCGAGGTCGGGGTCGCGACCGCGATCGCTCCCGCGGTCCCCGATTTGGCCCAAGTCGCCCTTGCCGTTACGATACCCGTGCTCTCTCAGCATGTCGACCCCGGGGAAGCCGGCGCCCGTACCGGCTTCGTCCCCGTCGAGGTGATCGAGGCTGCCGGCGCGCGGGGCAGCCTGGTCAACCACTCGGAACACCCGATGACGGTCCCGGACATCGAGGACGCGGTCCGCCGACTCGCCTCTCGGGGGCTCGTCGCCGTCGTGTGCGCCGCGAACATTCCGGTAGCGCGGCGCCTCGCCGAGACCCTCCCGCCGTTCCTGGCCGTCGAACCCCCCGAACTGATCGGGGGTGACCGCGCCGTGTCGACCGCCGCGCCCGAGGTGGTCTCGGGAACGGTTACGGCCGTACATTCGGTATCACCGGCCACCCGAGTGCTGTGCGGAGCCGGGGTGCATGACCGTCACGATGTCGCGCGCGCGCTCGAGCTCGGCGCTGAGGGCATTCTGGTCGCGAGCGCGGTAACCCGGGCCCCCGATGTCGAGCGGGCTATCCGGGAGCTCCTCGCCGGCTACTAATCCGGCCCGCCCTCCCGCGGCCAAACGGCCGGGGCGCCCGGCGACCTCATCTGCCTGCTGGGCCTCGCGGAGGGGCCCAAAGGAGAACACGCGCCTGCGACTTCGATGCCCAAGAAGAAAACCGCCGACAAAACCCATCGTCGGGGCCGACCTAAGGCCTCCTCCGGTACGACCCATCGACGCGGCCGAGGAAGACCCAGCGTCCAGCGAGAGAGCCGTGACCAACCCAGCTCCCAGGGCCCTCGCGGAGAGATGGACTCGGCCCCTTCACGCCGTCCGCTCTTGGCGGGGTCGCCCGGGCGAGGCACTCCTGCTCCGTTCGGCGGAGCACCTCGTCCCCTGCACATCCTCATGGTCGGATGGGAGTTCCCTCCGAATCATACGGGCGGGCTCGGCGTGCATTGTTTCGAGCTCTGCCAGGAGCTCACGCACCTCGGCCACCGAGTGACCTTCCTGAGCCCGTTCGTGGGCCCCTTCACGCCTGTGTCCGGCGTCACCTTCCGCCACCCAGGCGAGAAAGCGGGAGGAACCGCCCCGGAGTTCCCGCCGGCGTATTGGGCCGGTGGAACCCCGGATAGCCCGTTTGCGGACTCGATTGACGGCTACAATGCCTGGATCACGGGCTTGACCACGACCGACGCGTTCGATGTCATCCATGTCCACGATTGGTTCGGAACCGTTGGGGCATCCGCTCTCGCCAAACGGCTCCGACTTCCCATCATTATGACCGTGCATTCCACCGAGTACGACCGGTCCCTCGGGCACCCGTGGGACCACATCCTGCATCGGGAAGAGCTCGGCATCGAGGCAGCGACCCGCGTCATCGCCGTCAGCCGCCATCTTCGCCAGCAGCTCATCGACCGATATCGCGCGTTGCCCTCGAAGGTGGCGGTCATCTACAACGCCGTGCGCCCCAGCGAGCGGCTGGAACGGATCGACCCCGAGAAGCGGATCGTCCTCTACGTGGGACGGCTCGCCGCGATGAAGGGAGTGGACACGTTCCTTCGGGCCGCCGCCCAGGTCGTTCCGTCGTTCTCGGACGTCCTGTTCGTGATCGCCGGCGAAGGTCCCGAGTACCAGCGCTTGATCCAGCTCGCGGCCCATCTCGGCATCGGCGAGCGCGTGATGTTCCTCGGGAAGGTCAGCGAAGAGGAACGCGAGGTTCTTCTCGCGGGAAGCTCCGTGTTCGTCCTCCCCTCGGTCGTCGAACCGTTCGGGATCGCCGCGCTCGAAGCCATGGCTGCCGGGGTTCCCACGATCGTCTCGAAGACCAGCGGCGTGGCCGAGATGAGCCGGGGCACCACGTTCCGCGTCGATTTCTGGGACGTGGATGAGTTCGCGAGCCGGATCTCCGAGCTGCTCGAGTACCCGACCCTTCGCGCCACCATGGGCGACCAGGGTCGCTGGGCGGCGTTGCGCGAGGGATGGCCCGAGCGGGCTCGCGAGACGCTGGTGGTCTACTCGGACTCGATTCGCTCAGTGGGGGTGCGACCCTGAAGGTCGTATTCTACTCATCGCATTAATACTGGCGATATCGCTTGTCCTAAGCTTGGTTCAGAAGTCGGGCGCGAGACGAAACCGATTCCCGAATGGAATGCGGTGCTCTTTTCGGTGGTTCAGCTGGGTCCTTGGCCTTCTGGTGGGTCAGGCGAAAACGACGGAGGCCTTGTGTCACGCAAACGCATCCCGACATATCGTCGTAGCGCGAGAGCCACGAACAGGGCGAATCTTGGCTCGGAGGATGGGGCACTCGGCGGGACTTCGTTCAACTACAATTGGACCGAGAACGCCTGCTGCTTTCGCGTGGGCGTGACCAATCTCAACGCCCCCGACCTGGATTGTGCGTCCCTCGCGTCCTTCGGTGAGGACCCGCAGAGCCCTGCGGGGTCCCGGTAGGGATTCGTGGGCGACGCGACCTGATCGGTAGTGGGGTCCTTCGACCGGCTCAGGGCGGCTTAGCTTCGGCGAACGTGTACCGGCTGTTGCCGAGGAACCCGACCAGGCTTCCCGCGATGATGCCGAATCCTTGGCCGAACAGCGGCGGAATGATCGCTTCGGTCGCCAGCAGAACGACCTCGTTCACGGCGAGCGAACCCAGCGAAACACCGAAGTAGAGGCCCAGCCGCCGGGGAGGAGAGTGTTGATGGCCCACGGTGCTCCGGAACGTCCACAGGCTGTTGAGGGTGAAGTTCCAGAGGGTGGCGACGCCGAATGCGACCGCGCTGGCCACAAAGTATAGGACTGGATTTGCAGCCGTCTTCGAGGCGAAGTGGAGGACGCTCGAATAGAAATTCGAGACCGGGGTGTGGGAAATCGCATCCACCGTGAGAACGAACGCGGCGAGGTTCACGAACACTCCGGTCAGCCCCACGAGCAGAAATCTTCCGTAACGCACGAGTCCGGTCGGGCCGACCGACCCTCCCGCCTCGCCCCCCCACGAGGCTCTTTTGGCGGCCGGAAGTTGAGTGGCGGGAGTTACCATCGAAGTTTCCTGCCCGGTATAAGCGCCCGCTTATGCTCCACGGAATCGGAGCGAGCGGATAATATCTCCACGAGACGTCCCGCCGATTTGGAGTCCGACTCGATCTGGCCCAGGCACAAGGTTCGTTTCGGGTCGGGAGGAAAAGCGGCTCGTGGAGCAGAGAGTGAGAGAGCACGAGAAGGAGACCCCGCGTCTATGGGGAAGGGTGGGTTGAGCCCCGCGCATCGACTGAGTATAATGTGACCGTGCGCCTCCCCTCGGTGCCCGAGCGATCGCCTCGGCGGAGGACTATCTGTGTCGGGCTGTTGGGGGCAACCGCGTGGGCCCGTAGCTTAGTTTGGTCCCTTGTACAAGGGCCAATATCGTCTAAGACGACACGGAGGGAAGAAAATTCATTCGGGGCTGACGCCTCCGTTAGGGAACCCTCTAATCTAGAAACGGTCGGCAGCCGACAAGCATGGGGAGTGTTACCCAAAAACGGCCCATTTCGTTAATCGATCTCGCATCCCTCCGCCAGCACAAATCGAATCCCGCCGGTCCGCTCGAGTCGGTCACCAAGCGCAGCTGCCGCTTGACTTGTCGAGTCGGACCAAAAAGGGCAGCGGGCGGCCGGGCCACCCACGCCCCGGAAAGAGTTCTCGAAGACCCCGCTACGTGAAGTTCGCGGTGATCGTTCCGGGCGCCTTGATTATCGCGGTCGTCCCCGAGGAGGTCGTGGAGCCCAGCGTAGCCGTCCCGGCGGTCTGAGTCCAGTCGTGGAACGTGGATCCAGACACATTCTCCGCGAGGATCGGCAACTCCGACCCGACCCAGTACCAGTTCGATCCCGGGCTAACGTAGCCCGATCCGGACGTGGTGAACGTCACGTACACCTCTTTGGCGAAGTGGACCGCCTGGTAGGTCTGGTAGGGGGCGGTGAAGTCGAAGGAGGTGGTTGTGGGCGCCCACTGCGTACCTGCCACGCCGTACCAGTTCGTGTAGGGACTGATACTGTAGCCCCCGTAGCCCGCCCCCGAGATGTTCAACCACTGAGTGGGTGAGAAGTACGGCACACTGTTCACGTTAATCCCCCACGCTGAGCCGGACGGGAGACCGTACTCGATGAAGTGGAGCGTCACCGTCGGGGAGACGAAGTTCTCCGTCACGACACCAGGCCCGGTCACCTTCATGGTCGTCGAAGCGCCCGACGTGGACCCAAGGGTGACATTCGAGCTGCTCGAGCTCCACGAGCTGAACTTGTACGTCGCGGACCCGATCGCGGAGAGCGCATTCACCGAGCCGTACGGGTACCAGCCGCTCGAGATCGTGGACGAGCCGCCCGAGTTGTAGGGGTTGGTCTGGAACGTGACGTAATCGTACTGCTGGTAGACCACTTGAATCGAATTCGTCGATCCGACGTACCACTCGGAGCTGGAGGTCCCCGTCGGGTAGTACGCGACGCCGGACTGTCCCACGCCCACCGGCGAGAACGCGCTCCACGAAGCCTCAGCGGTAAGGCCGGTGAAGACGAGCGACGTGGACCCGGTGGGATAGTAGTACCCGTTGAAGTCGACTCCCCATGCGGTTTTGGCTGGGAGTCCAACCTCGTGGAACGTCAAGGTGCATGTGGTGCAATGAGTTCCGGCGACGAAGACCCCGGTCACCGTTCCAGAGTCCTTTATGGTCGCGTTCGTGCCCGCGAGCGTCGTGCTCCCGAGACCGATCCTCGATTGGTTCACGCCCCAATGGGAGAAGACCCATGAGGTCGAGGCACTTGCGAAGATGGGGAAGGACGAGCCGCTCGTATAGTAGGCGGTGCCCGTGGGCGTCGTTGAGCCCGATCCCCCCGGACTCACCCCGAACGTAATCTGATACTGCTTGACGAAGACGATCTCCTGGCTCAGTTGGTAGGGAATGTTCATGTACGCGGTCGAAGGCGCCGGCGCGTACTGAGCGGTAGAGCCATCGGGAACGGGTGCGACTATCCACTGGTCGTTGCCAGCGGCATTGCCGGTGGAGGTCAACGTCGCAGTGGTACCGCTGGACGAGATGCCGTTGAGGAGGACGCTCCAGTGGGTGCCGGCCGGTAGGCCCGACTCCGTGAAACTTGCGGTGTACTTGCTCTGGATAAAGTGCGCCACCACCGACCCGGGGTGGTTGATCTGCAGGTTCGTGGACTCGAGGGTTGGTTTCCCAAGGACGAGCAACGAGGTGTTCGACACGGACCATGTCGACCAAGAGTACCCAACTGCCGTGGAGGCCGCGATGGAGAGGTTCGTGTAGGCATTGAACCAGTTGGAGGTGGGGTTGGTAGAGCCCGACGACGTCGGGGTCACACCGAACGTAACATAGTACTGGGTCGTGTAGACGACAGCGACCTTGTCCTCGTAGGGCACGTTGAGATACCCATAGTCGGTGGCCGTGAAATACTGGGTGTTCGGCTTTCCGCCGATGCTATTGCTCACGGTGTAGTAGTACGAGGAGCCCGCCGACACTCCAGTCACCGTGATTGTGCTGCCAGTTCCCGAGTGGGCGACACTGTTGAACGTGACGGTCCAAGAGGTCCCGGACGGGAGACCGCTCTCCGTGAACGACACGCCATAGGTCGGCGTATTCGTCGGAAGACCGGCCGCATTCGCGACGGGCGCGAACATCATTGCAGCCACAATCACACCGCTTAGCGCAATCCAGAATCCCCATTTTCCGATCATGGTTTCTCACTGGTTGGTATCCGACACCGGGTGTCGTATAACCCCTGACCGACTTCTGGTACTTGAAAGCCTTCTATCCCCGCAACAACGGCTCAGGCGAAAGCGCGGTCCCGCCGGCGTGTCCGGGGAACCTTTGACATCCTGCAGCACCATGTAGCCCCCTGTTCAGAAGATTGGCGTGGGGGCAGGGATTGTCAGCCGTTAGTGCCCTTCCGTTCTTGCAATCGGTCTGCGGTTTCGCTGACCTCTCGGAATCCTGATTCAACAGGTCGACTCCGCCCGTCCATCTTACTTCGCCAACCATCTCCGCACTCTCGCGGACGAGGCCATGCCGGAGGCAAGGACGGGGGCTATACCTATGCCTATCCTCAGGTAATAGCATGAAGGTCGTGCTCTACTTCCACCTTCACCAGCCCTGGCGACTCGGACGATTTCGTTTTTTGGACCTCGGTTCTGGTCGTCCGTACTTTGATGTCGACCGAAACCTTTCGATCTTCAAAGGGATCGCCGAGCGGTCCTACCGACCGGCCCTCGACCGTCTCCACCGCGCGCTCGACGATTTTCCGGAGTTCCGGTTCAGTCTCTCGCTAACGGGGACGTTCGTCGAACAGGCACGGCTCGCCGCCCCCGACGTGATCGACCGGCTTCGGGCCCTTTACCGAACCGGTCGTGTTTCGCTCCTCGCCGAGACGTACTACCACTCGCTCGCGTTCTTGGTCCCTCCGCCCGAGCTCAGCGAGGAGGTCGCCCTGCACCGCGACATGCTCGAGAAAGAGTTCGGTGCCCGCCCGAAGGTGCTGCGGATGACCGAGCTCGCGTACTCCGACGACCTCGCACGGTTCGCGGAGGCCGAGCGCTTCCGAGGAATGCTGGCGGAAGGCTGGGAGGGAGTCCTCCGCGGGGAGCCTGCCACGTACCCGTATTGCGCTGCCTCCGCGCCGACGGTCATGTTGCTACTGCGTCACTACCCTCTCAGCGACGACGTCGGATTCCGGTTCTCATCGACGGGTTGGAGCGAGTACCCGCTGACCGCCGACAAGTACGCTGGATGGCTCGCTTCCACACCGGGCGAGGTGGTAGGACTCTTCATGGATTTCGAGACGCTCGGCGAGCACCACCAGGCCCGGACCGGGATCCTCGAGTTCCTGAGCGCCCTCCCCGGGGAGGTCCGACGCCATCCGCACCTCGGTTGGGCGACCGTCGAGGAGGCGATCCAGCTTCCACCTCGCGCTCCTCTCTCGGTCCCGTACACCATGAGCTGGGCCGACCAGAACCGGGACCTCGGCGCGTGGCTCGGCAACGACCTCCAGCGGTCCGCCTTTGAGGCGGCGAAGAAAGTGGGCGTGCTCGCCCGTCGGACCGCGGACCCGGCGATCCTCACCGATTGGCGACGGCTCCTCACGTCCGACCACTTCTACTACATGTACGTGAGCGGCCACGGCGCCGACCAGGGCGTGCACCAGTACTTCTCGAGCTACGAGAGCCCGTACGACGCCTACGCGAATTACATGAACGCGCTCACGGACCTGCGACGCCGAGCTCTCGACCAACTCGGCGTGCCGATTCTGAAGTAACCCAAGCGACGATCCGCACGCAGCGGGTCGAACCGAACCGTTAAAGGGCTCCGTGCCCCCGGCTTCTCCCCGGATGGGGAAGCCTATTCGGCGTCGTTTCCGGCGGGAGGATCCCGCCGAATGATCACCCAAGTTACCGGCAACGGTCGACTACTTCTGACCGTCAACGAGAACGGGGACTGGAACGAACTGTTCTACCCGTTCCCCGGGCAGTTCCAGCAATTGCGCGAAGCTCGCCTCGGGATCTTTGACGTCTCCGGGTCGAAGTTCACGTGGCTCCGTCGAGGGAACGGCTTTCAGATCCATCAGATGCCGTACGGCGCGGGCCACCTCCCTGAGTCGGTCTGGACCGGCCACGGACTCACTATCTCCGTACGCGACCACGTCCACCCGAACCATGACCTCGTGGCGAGGGTCTTTCGGATCCGGGCCGAGACCCCCCGGTCGGTCCGCCTGTTCGCCTATCACGCCTTCCAAATCGCCGAGTCGATGTACCAGGACACCGCGTTCGTCGACGCGGCCATCCCGTCCTTGGTGCACTACAAGCGGGGATACTTCTTCGAGTTCTTTGCCGACCCACCCTACACGCGCGCGGTGTGCGGGGAACACACGCTGAAGGGGCTCCAGGGTACCTACGTTGACGCCGAGGACGGCCGTCTCGAAGGCCGGTCCGTAGCGCATGGGGCGGCGGACAGCGTGATGGAATGGGACATCGAGGCGGGACCGGAACGGGAGGTGGAGATCCGGCTCTTCCTGGCCGCCGGCCGAAGCCTGCCCGCCGTCAACCAGGTCCGCGACTACGTCCGTAACGGTGGCTCGGCGCGCTTCGTTCGGGAATCCGAGGCGTTCTGGGAGACGTGGGTGCAACGGCGACTCCCGCATCCTCCCGAGGAGCTGAGCGAGCTTGCCCGCGACGTTTACCGAGCCAGCGTCCTCCTGTTGCGCCACTCCACGGGTCCGAACGGGGCGATCATCGCGTCCCCGGACACGCGCTCGCTGGTGGCGGCCGGCGACACCTACAACTATTGTTGGTGGCGGGACGGAGGATACGTCTCGAAGGCGATGGACGAGGCCGGGCTGTACGAGAACGCCACGCGCTTCCTCCGCTTCGCTTACCAGTGCCAGAATCCGGACGGCTCGTTCTTCCACCGGCACTACCCGGACGGCGCGATCGGCAGCACCTGGCACCCGCCTCCGTTCCTGCAGATCGACCAGACCGCGACGGTCATCTCCGCTGCCTGGCACCATTTCAAGAAGGGCGCCGACCCGGATGTCCTCCTCGAACTCTGGCCCCTCGTGAAGGGGGCTGCCAACTTCCTGACCGCGTTCCGCGACAAGGAGACCGGTCTCCCGGCCGCAAGTTTCGACCTCTGGGAAGAGCGTCTCGGGATCCACGCCTACTCGGTGGCCGCCGTGGCTCACGCGCTCGAACGCGCCGGACGCATCGCGGCCGAGATCGGCAAGGACCCGACGGCTTGGAACACCGCGGCCGCCGACATTTCTCGCATCGCGGCGGAGCGATTCTGGGATCCCGAGAAGAAACGGATCATCCGTTCCCTGTCGCCCCGAGACGACCGACTGGACGCGTCGATCCTCCTCGGGCTCAAGCTCGGCATGCTGCCGTGGTCCGACCCGCGGACGCGGGTCATCGTGGACGGCATCGAAGCTCGCCTCTGGGCCCCGGGGATCGGAGGCGTTGCCCGTTACGAAGGCGACAGGTACTACGGCACCGAGAACCCGTGGCTGGTCTGTACCCTTTGGCTCGCCGAAGCTCGGCTGCGTCTCGGAGACCGCAACCGATGCCGCGAACTCATCGAGTGGGTCGCTACCCATGCCACCCCCACTCGTCTTTTGCCCGAGCAGATCGACCGAACGACCGGAGAGCCCAAGAGCGCGACCCCCCTCACCTGGTCGCACTCGACCTTCGTCGATGTGGTCCACAAATATGCCGAATCGGCGGCCCGAGGGGAGCTTGCCGAAGAGTAAACGTTTCACGCGGTCTCGCTCGTCCGGTCTAGTTCTCGGGATCGACATCGGTGCCACCAAAGTGGTGAGCGGTCTCGTCGCAGCGGACGGCTCCATTGTACGACACAGCGGCCGACACCTTCACGCGAACGATGGTCCCGGTGGAGTCATTCGAACGCTGGTCCGGAGCGCCCGCGCCTGTCTCTCCGAGTCCACGGATAGGCCCATCGCGATCGGGGTCGCGGTCGCCGCTCAAGTCGACCCGCGGACCGGAACGGTCGTTCACGCCCCGAACCTCGGCTGGAGGGATGTGCCGCTCGCGCGCCGTGTCTCGGAGGAGCTCGGGGCGGAGGTCGTCGTGATCAACGACGCGAGAGCCGCCACCGTGGCCGAGTGGAGGCACGGCGCCGGCGTCGGGGCTTCGGACATGTTCTTCCTCACCCTCGGGACCGGTGTCGGGGGCTCGGCCGTGGTGGGGGGTCGACTGGTCGAGGGAGGAAGCCACGCTCTCGGCGAGGTCGGCCATATGACGGTCGTGGTCGGTGGCCGCAAGTGCCACTGTCCGAACTGGGGATGCCTCGAAGCCTACGTGGGCGGCTGGGCGATCGCCGAGCGCGCTCAGGAAGCGGTGCGCTCGGACCCCACGGCGGGGGCCCCGCTCCTGGCACGCGCCGGAGGAAGCGCGGCGGGCATCTCCGCGCAGACCGTCTTTCAGGCGCATCGGGGAGGCGACGCCCTCGCCGGCCGTCTCGTTCGGGAGACGGAGCGCTTTCTCGCCAACGGGGCCGTCGGGATCGTCAATGCGTTCAATCCTTCGCTCTTGGTCGTCGGCGGCGGGCTGGTCGCGGGGATGCCGGAATTCCTCGCTGTGGTCGAGTCGGCGGTCCGGGCGCGTTGCCAGCCCCCGGCGGCGGGCGCTCGCGTCGTCCGCGCTCGGCTCGTCGAGGATGCGGCGCTCGTCGGCGCGGCGGACATCGCTCGGGACAGTATACAACCATCCACGCGACCTTCCGCGAGCCGGAGAACTCGCCCCTAGCGATTGGAGGATCCTGTGCCGAAATCGAAGAGCCCGTCCGTTCCGAGGCCGGCGAGATTGGCGCGAACCTCACGATCGCGGGGGCTCGTTCTCGGAATCCATATCGGGGTCACCAAGGCTTTCAGTGGTCTCGTGGCCGCGGACGGGATGATTGTTCGACGCAGCGGTCGGTTCCTCTACCGCAATGCAGGTCCCGGAAACGTGATCCGCACCGCCGTGCGAAGCGCGCGCGCGTGTCTCGAAGGAGCTGAGGAGCGACCGGCCCGCATTGGGATCGCGGTCGCGGGGCAGGTCGACCCGCGCACGGGAACGGTCGTGCATGCCCCGAACCTCGGATGGCGGGATGTCCCGCTCGCACGGCGGGTCGAGGAAGAGCTGGGGATCCCGGTCTCCGTCGTTAACGATGCGCACGCCGGCGCGATCGCGGAGTGGAAACACGGCGCTGGTGTCGGCGCGACGAATCTCTTCTTCCTCACCCTGGGCACCGGCGTGGGCGGGGCCGCGGTCGCCGATGGCCACCTCCTCGAGGGCGGAAGCCATGCGCTCGGCGAGGTCGGGCATATCACGATCGTCGTGGGCGGACGGCGCTGTCACTGTCCCAACTGGGGCTGCTTCGAGGCCTACGTCGGCGGATGGGGCGTTGCGGAGCGCGCTCGCGACGCGATCCGTGCCGACCCGACCGCCGGCGCTCCCCTGGTCGAGCGGGCCGGTGACGTCGACGCCCTCACCGCGCAAATGGTGTTCCAGGCGTACCGCGCCGGGGACCCACTGTCGGGCCGCCTGGTGCGGGAAACGGAGCGGTTCCTCGCGGACGGTGCCGTGAGCGTCGTCAACGCGTTCAATCCGTCGTTGCTCATTCTCGGCGGTTGGCTCGTTCCCGAAATGCCCGATTTCTTGCCCGTGGTCGAGTCCGCGATCCGAGCGCGGTGCCAGCCCTCGGCCGCGGGAGCCCGGGTGGTCCTCGCGAGCCTGCGCGGGGACGCGGCCCTCGTCGGAGCATCGGTCGTCGCACGGGAGAGACTTCTACGGCGGTCCGCACGCCCGACACGCCGAGCTAGATCCTAGCGGGCCTGCCCTATACCCGCATACTGCCCCAGATCCGGAACGACGCGCCGGGGAGTGTCGGAGAGTCGGCGCCGCCGTCGAGCGTGACGGTCGGGCCGCCGGAACGAGGTCGTGCGTCCGAGCGGGCCATCTCGGAATCGAAGGTCTCGGTCCAACGTCCGCTCCAGCCCATCTCGGGCAGCCGTAGCGAGGCCTCCGCGAGATTGGCGATGAGGACCGCCGCGTCGCGCCCCGAACTTCGGCGTACGGCGATCCAACGCTTCGAATCGTCCGCCGTTGCCTCGACCGTCCCCGGCGTTCGGAGGGCCGGCACGTCGCGGCGGAGCCGGAGGAGTTCGGCCACGAACTCCCGGCGAGCCATCCCCTCCGGGCGGGTCGAGTGCGCCCAATCGAGCTGCGAATCCTTCCAGGTCTGCGGGCGGGAAGGGTCCGGTGGCGGCTCCCGGAAACCGTTCTCGGTGAGCTGGCGCATCCGGCCCGCCGCGAGGCGTCGCGTGAACGCTCTCGGCGGGTCGGCAAAGAAGTAGAACGGGCGCCGCTCTCCGTATTCCTCGCCCATGAACAGCATGGGAACGTAGGGTGCGAAGAGGGTGAGCCCGAGCGCGACGCGCGCCAGGCCGGGCGATAGAAGGGTCGTGAGCCGAGCCCCGTCACCGCGATTCCCCACCTGGTCGTGGTTCTGGTCAAACGCGACGAACTGGTCGGGCCGAGCGCCCGTCGCCGGCGCACCATGGCGGCGCTTTCGGAACTGAGAGTACCCCCCTTCGAGGAGGAACGGTCGCTCGAAGGCCCGGGCGAGCACCTCGAGCGACCCATAATCGACGTAGTAGCCGTCGTGCTCCCCCGTCACCGCGGCATGAAGCGCGTTGTGGAAGTCGTCGGTCCACTGCGCGTCGAGACCCCAGCCACCTTCGTTCGTAGGTCGCAGGATCCGAACGTCGTCGAGGTCGCTCTCGGCGATGAGAACGGGGGGGGTTCCGGAGATCGTCCCGACCTTCCTGCATTCGTTCGAGAACTCGGCCCAGAACCGGTTCGGTGCGCGGTCGAAGACCTCGTGCACCGCGTCGAGCCGGAATCCGTCGACCCCGTACTCCTGGAGCCACATGCGCATGTTCTCGAAAAAATAGCAGCGAACCTCGTCGCTTCCCGGTCCGGAAAAGTTGGGCGTGGGTCCCCAGGGCGTGATAGCTCGGGGGTGGAAGTACGGTCCGAATCGCTCGAGAAACTTCGCCTCCGAGCCCCAGTGATTGTACACCACGTCGAGCAGGACACTGAGACCGGCCCGATGCGCCGCATCCACGAACCGAACGAATCCTTGGGGTCCTCCGTACGCACTCCGGACCGCGAACTGGTGGACTCCGCCGTAACCCCAACCCCGCACACCTCCCCCTTCGGGAAGGGGAAGAAGCTCGAGCGCGGTGACTCCCGTCCGAGCCAGCTCGGGGAGGTGCGCGAGCGCGCCGTCGAACGTCCCCTCGGGCGAGAAGGTTCCGACATGGAGCTCGTAGATGACCGAACGGGCGAGCTCGACGGGGCTACGGAGGGGAATCCGGTCGCCCGGCGGGCCGAGGTCAACGAGCGAGGAAGGCCCACGGCTTCCCTCGGGCTGAGATCGGGATGCCGGGTCGGGCACCCGATGTCCATCGAGAACGATCCAGTACGACTCGCCGGGGGTCGCGTCGCGGTCGGTGCCCTCGAAGTAGCCGTTCTCCACGGGCCGAAGTGCGCACCGCCTCCCCGAACGGCCCGTGTAAACAACGAGGACGCGTCGCGCCTTCGGCGCCCACACCCTGAAGTGGAAGCCCCCGTCGGGATCCGGGACCGACCCGAGCCGCTCACGGGGTTCGACCCCTTCTTTCGGCACTCGCTCGACCTGTGGCGGGTCTGCGTTCAGGGGTCAAAACGTTCGACGGTCCAGCGGAACGCACCGGAGCGACCCCGAGGTCGGCGAAGGTCCGAAACTCGAAGCTTGCCGTACTCACCGAAATCGAGGCGGGCCGAGTTGACGGGACCATACGTGCGGAGCGTGAGCCGGAGCAGCATGTCGGGGTCCGTGTGGTCGTGGTCCTTGGCCGTCAGGGGGATCACCGCCCCCGAACGGACGTAGACCGGAAGGGAGTCGAGCGGGATCCGCCGACGCGACGGAAGCTCGTCCGCGACTCGTCGGCCGGTCCAGAAATCGTACCAATCTCCGCGGGGCAGGACGATCTCGCTCCGCGCACCGGGCACGACGGGAGCCACGAGGAGGTGCTCTCCCAAGAAGTACTCGTCCTCCACGGCGGCGGCCGGGTCGTCCGGGCAGTCGACCGCAATCGGGCGCACGAGCGGTCGGCCGAGGCCGATGCCCTCAATGGATTGCGAGTAGAGGTACGGGATCAGTCGGTAGCGAAGGGCGGCGAATTTGCGGAAGATCGCGAGGGCTCGAGGTCCGAAGTTCCACGGTTCGCGGGGGGTGGTGCCGTGGAGCCGGGTGTGTGAAAAGAACATGCCCATCTGCATCCAACGGATGTAGAGCTCCGGCGTGGGCCGGCCCCCGAACCCCCCCGAATCGAAACTCGTGAAGGCACCGCCGGACGCCGCGTAGCTCAGGGCTCCCCGAAGGGCCGCCGCCATGTCCCGCGGGTGAGTGCGGGGGTCGCCTCCCCATTGGATGGGGTACCGATGGATGTCCAGCCCGCCGGAACGGCCCCAGACCATCGCGTCGCCTCCCGAGCCGCGGACCGCCCGGAACACCGTCTCAGGGTAGAGGGTCGCGTACCGGTTGTGGAGCTCGGGTGCGCCGATCCCACGGCCGTAGCCGTCCTCGGGGATCGCCTCTCCGAAATCCGTCTTGATCACGTCGACGCCGAGCCGGACCAGCTCCGCGATCCGCTCGGCGAACCACTTTCGACCGTCCGGGTGGGAGAAGTCGACGCCCCCGAGGTCGACGCTCGGGTGGTCGAACTGAAGTCCGATCTTCCCGTCGCCTCGGCGAACCAGCAGGTCGTGCGCGCGGAGATACCGGTATTCGGGAGTATGCGCCGGGATGTACGGATTTATCCAAAGGGAAAGACGAAGCTGGCTCTGGTGGAGCTCCCGGATCATGCGGGCCGGGTCAGGGAAGCGGCGGTGATTCCAGCGGAACGTACACCCGACCCCGAAGAACGGAAGCGACCAGCCACGGCGCGCCGCGGCCGCCGCGAGACCGGCGAGCACGTCCCCCGGGTCGCGCTCCGCGGAGCCGTCGACCTTGGCGCGAGAGAGGCCCAAACGTCGACCGACCGCGTAGAGCGCATCGGGGAGCGGTTGGTCGAGCCAGGGCGGGTCGAGATGGATCACGTCGGCAGGAAGCCCGAGGGTCCGGATCTTCCGCGCCACCCTGAGAAGTTCCCCCTGGTCCCGGTAGGCGCAACGACTGTACCACACGCCGTAGGACCATAGCGGCGGAACCGTCGGGGCTCCCCGTCGATCCCAGAACCAACGAAGTATCTCACGCGGCGACTTCGAGAAGAAGAGACGGACAGTTACCGGGGTCTTTGGGATGTCGAGCTCGCCCAGCCCGAGGTACCGACGACCGAAATCGAGACGGACGGGAGCCCACGATTCGACGAGAAGCGCGTAACCCCGGGTGGACCAGAAGAACGGGTAGGTGACGTAGCTGCCATCGTTGGGCAGGCCGAAGACGTCCCGGACGCTGGTCCTCAGCTCCTGACCCACCCGGTCCAAGGGGCCGAAGAACTCGCCCGCGCCGAAGACACGCTCACCGGGAATGAATCGAAGGGGGACTGTTACGCCCTCGCGCTGAGTTCCCCAGGGAGATGGGCCTCGAAGTTTTCCGGGCGGGAGTTCGGTGGCGGTCTCGAAGACCGTCTCGCCACGTCGCTGGACCGAGAGGCCCAGGGGACGTCCCTCGAGGTGAACGTCCAGCTCGCCGAAACGAACGCGGCGACGCGTGACACCTGTACCGGTGCTGCCGGATCGGGGCCGGACTGCACCGAAGCGGAGCATGAGCTCGCGGGGGCGCTCGGACCGGATGGAAAAGCCCACGGAGCTCGAGGGCGAGACCAACCGGAGCGAATCGAATCGACGACCCCGTGCCCGTGCACTCCGGAACCGAGCGGGAGCAACGTCGTCTTCGGAGTGTCGTCTCGATTTCCGGCGAGCCATGGTCGAGCTTCCGGTTAGCCAAGGCGGCTGGCGAAGCTCATCGACTCGAGTCGACTCCCCTCGGCGTCGAAGAAGAGGGCTCGGTCGGGGTCGAAGCCTACCCAAACGAGATCGCCGATGTTGTAATCGTAGGCACGGACGAGGGCACGAACGGAGGCCACCGTGCCCGACGCCGAGCCCAGTTGCCCCGGAGGGGGCCGGAAATCGATGAATAATTGATCCGAGGAGCCCAAGCGTTCGACGCCCGCGACGACTCCCGAGATGCTCAGCTCATGAGCCGCGCGGGCGACGGACACGTCCCACGGCCGCAGCCCGATCGTGACCTGACCCAGCTGGCCCACTCCACGGACCGGGATGCGTATCGGGCCGCTCACGAACGTGTAGCTGTTGATGCCCGCGGCCTCGACGCTGCCCTCGAGGAAGACCATCTCGGGAGAGCCGACGAACGATGCGACGTACTTGTTCATCGGGTGGCTGAGGACCCTCTCGGGCGTGTCGATCTGCAGGAGCCGCCCGTGGTCGACGATCGCGAGGCAATCGCCCAGGGTCATCGCTTCGGACTGGTCGTGAGTGACGAAG
>JBEKEY010000035.1:0-19866 GCA_050013595.1 Thermoplasmata archaeon
GGTCGGGCCACTCTCGGTGTGAGTATTCCCCCCTAAGTGGGGACGCCCAAGACCGGGTCACGGACGCCCGCGGCCGAGAAGCCAAGGGCTCGGAGGCGGCAGGCGTCGCACCTGCCGCACGCGCGTCGTTCGCCCGCGTAGCAGCTCCAGGTCAGGTGCCAAGGCACTCCGAGACGTTCCCCGAGCCGGACGATATCCGCCTTGGATCGTCGGAGGAGCGGCGCCTCGATGCGAACCTGCTCCCCCCGTTCGACCGCTGCCTTGGTCGCGACTCGCGCGAGACGTTCGAAGGCACGGAGGAACTCGGGGCGGCAGTCCGGGTATCCCGAGTAATCGATCGCGTTGGCGCCGAGATAGATCGTGCCGAGATGATGGCTCTCGGCGTAGCCGAGAGCGACGGCGAGAAGAATGGTGTTGCGCGCGGGAACGTAGGTCGAAGGGATCCTTCGGCCCGGTCGCTGGCGACTCGGAAGCGGACGAGCGGCATCCGTCAAGGCCGAAGAGAGTAGCGACCCCAGCGGGAGCCGAAGCACCGTGTGCCGGGCCACCTTGAACCGCCGGGCGAGAGCGCGAGCGGACCGGACCTCCCGAGCATGCCGCTGGCCGTAGAGGACGGTCAGGGCATGTACCGGCGGGTGGCGTCGAGTCGCGATCGCGAGACAGGTCGCCGAGTCCATCCCTCCCGACAGCAGCACCACACTGCCCTTCGGTCGGGTCCGTTGGGGCGTCACAGGGAACCTCCGGAGAGGATCAGGACCCCGGCGGCGAAGGCCACCGCGGCCAACATCCCGAGGAAGTTCGTGGAACCCTTCGTGAGGATTCCCCGGTTCTCGAGCGTCTCGCCGAGGACCGAATCGACCTGACAGGCGATGAAGCCCGCGGCGGTGACCGTGAGCACGAACAGCACCGGGTTGGGCAACGGCGATCCGAAGGTCAGGAAGAGCCCGAATCCGGCGAGCGCCGTGGTCACGGAGGCGAACAGGGCGAAGACCTCGCCCCGAGCGGAGACGCCCCCGTTCGTTCCCGGCGGGACCGGGCGGCCCGTGAGAATGCTCGTGGCACGGCCCGCGAGGACGCCGAACTCGCTCGCGAAGGTGTCCGCGCCGCCGAAGGCGAGTGCGCTCGCGAACAGAAGCGCGGTGGTCGCGGGATGGAGGAGCGGTGACGAGAGTCCTCCCAACACCGCGAGGCCGGTGGGGATGATGATGTGGGAGATCACGTTCGATACGCCTCGTTCGCCTCCGCGTCCTTCCTGGAGGTTCTGTCGTCGCTTCTCCTCGAAGCGGTAGCGGGTGGCGAGGGCGCTCGCGCCAACGAACAGGATCAGGAGCGCGAGATACGGAAACCCGGCATACACGACGATAACGACTCCGAAGACGGCCGCCACCGCACCGGCGAGCGGTGTCAAGGCTCGGCTCAGGACGGCGCCGAGCGCGAGCAGGGCCGTCGCGAAAATCCCGAGAATGGCCAACGACCAGGGCAGCACCGCGAACCCTCTCGCGCCGCCAGCGAGGGATGGTGATAACCCCTTCGAGGAGCCGACCCGCCGCGTCGGACGTCAGCCGCAGGCCAGCACCCGCAAGACCGCGCTCGAGAACGTTCCGGCGTCCACGTCGACCGCCCCGCTGTCCCGGAACGTTGTGTAGGTCGGGTCCACGCCATGCCCGGACTGGGTGACGAACGCGGTGAGGAGTCCGAGCTTTCGACCGGCTTCGACGTCGAGTCCCCGGTCGCCCACGATCGCGCTCGTGGCCAAGTCGATGTTCCAATCGTCCTGAGCCTGACGGAACAGTAACGTACGCGGCTTACGACACTCGCAGTTCGTTTCCGGCACGTGAGGGCAGTAGTAGAACGCGTCGATATGGGCCCGGTGCGGGCGAAGCAACTCGTTCAGGCGCTCGTGGATCCGCTCGACGTCGTCGCGCGCGTAGAACCCTCGCTCGACCCCGGACTGGTTGGTCACGCAGATCACGAGGAACCCGTGGTCATGGGCCAGGGAGAGGGCAGCGCCGACGCCCCGGAATAGTTCGAGTCGTTGCGCCTCACGGAGATAACGGAGGTCCGGATTCAGGGTGCCGTCGCGGTCGACGAAGAGGGCCCGACGGACGGGCCGGGAATGCGCTGGGTCGGGACCGGATCCCACCATCTCCTTGCGAAACCGTCGGGGAGATAAGGGTTCAACCTCGGGTTCGGTTCGTCCACGATATGGAGCCCCGGCGGGCGGAGGAACGAACCCTCCGCGAGGGGCTGAGCGGCGCCTTCGAGGAAGCGCTCCGCCCCATCCGCGCCCCGGCCGGCCCTCTGGGCGTCCTCTTCTCGGGGGGAGTAGACTCCTCCCTGCTCGCGTGGGAGCTCCGGCGACGACCCGAGCTTTCGCTCTGCACGATCGGACGGAGCGGTGCGCCCGACCTGGTGGCAGGCCGAGCCTCAGCCGAACAGCTCGGATTGCCGTGGGAGGGCATTCTCATCGGGGAGGCGGAATTGGCGAGCGCGGAGGTTCGATTCTCCGGCGAGCTCGACGGTCTCCCCATTGTCTCCCGGACGGTCCTGCTGGCTCTCGCCCTCGCCGTCGAACGGGCAAGCCCCCCGAGCCTCGTCTGCGGGCAGGGGGTGGATGAGCTCTTTCTTGGATACGCTCACTACCGAGGTCTGGGAGGGGCCGAGGCCGAGCGGCGGTCGCTCGAGGACCTGGAGCGACTCCACGGGACCGACTGGCCCCGAACGCAACGGATCGCTGAAAAGGCGGGAAAGACCATCCTTGCCCCCTATCTATCGTCCGGCTTCGAAGAGTGCGCCCGCCGGGTACCGGTCGACCTGCGACTGCCCCAAGACCTTCCGAAGAGGTTCTTCCGCGAATGGGCGGTCGACCGCGGCCTTCCGGCCGAGCTGGCATTCCGGCCGAAGAAGGCGCTCCAGTACGGGTCCGGCGTCTCCTCGCTGTTTCGGGAGCGCCAGCGCGCCGGGCGTTAGCGTTCGACGCGGGTCCCTGCCTCACCTCGGATCGATCGGGCGAGGGAAGGGATATCGGTAATGACGAATCGACGGCCGCCTCCTTCGAGGAATTCCAACCCCGCCGCGACCTTAGGCCCCATGGAACCGTCGCCGAACTCCCCCCGCTTCCAGTAGTCGGTCAGTTCCCGCTGCGAGACCTGAGCGAGCCAGCGCTCGCCCCGCTTCCCGAAGGAGACCGCCGCCCCCGGCACGTCCGTCACGATCGCGAGGGTCTCAATTCCGAGCTCCCGGGCCACGAGGGACGCCGCGAGGTCCTTGTCGATCACGGCTTCCACACCTTCGTACAATCCGTCCGGTTTTCGGACGACGGGAATCCCGCCCCCGCCGGCGACGACGGGGATCCAGCGAGCTCCGAGACCCGATTCGAGCAATGAGCGGACCGCGGCGCCCTCGAGCCAGCGCTTGGGGCGTGGCGACGGAACGATCCGTCGCCAACCTCCCCTCGCGCCGTCGAACTGCATCGCCCAGCCGTACTGCTTTCGCAATACGCGGGCCTCGTCCTCGGGATAGTATCGTCCCACGGGCTTCGAGGGGTGGGCGAACGCCGGATCGTCCGCCGAGACCTCGGTTCGGCTGATGACCGTCAGGACCGATCGGTCGACTCCCCGCCGACGGAGAGCCGGGGTGAGCTCCGTCTGGATCAGATAGCCGATCTGGCCCTGAGTCTCGGCGCCGAGGACGTCCATCGGTCGTGTCGGGATCTCTCGGGCCGCGAGCTCGTTCTGGCGGAGGAGAGCCCCCACCTGCGGGCCGTTGCCGTGCGAAAGGACGAGAACGTCCCCGCCCGCGGCGATCTCGGCGAGGACCGTGACCGTCTGGTGCATCTGACCTCGGGCTTCCTCCCACGAGCCCCGACCCCCGGCGCGCTGGAGGGCATTCCCGCCGAGGGCGACCAGAATCCCCGCCATGGACCCTGTTCCGGCCATCTCGGAGGGGCCTGAATAGCCCGGCGGTGGAGTCGGCTCGACGGAAGTTCGGGCCGGACGGCCCGAATACGAATAAATACTCAGGGGCGGCTCTCCGGATGTGACGGACGACGCTGCGTCCCTTTTCTGCCCTCTCGAGTTTCGATACGGTCGAGAACCCGTTCGCGAACTCTTCTCACGCGGCGCCCGGCTGAACCGGGCACTTCGGGTCGAAGCCGCCCTCGCGCTCGCCGAGGGGAAGCTCGGCATGGTCCCCGTCGACGCGGCGGCAGCCATCGACCGGGCGGCCACCCTCTCTTCGGTCCCTCTCGAGCGAGTCGACGCCCTCGAGCGCACGCTGCGCCACGACGTGATGGCCATGACGCGAGCGCTCGCGGAGGCGGCCGGACCCGCGGGCCGATGGGTCCACTTTGGGGCGACCAGCGCGGACATCACGGACACCGCTCTCGCGCTCGAGCTCAAGGAGAGCGTGTCGATCCTGCGGGAGGACCTCACCGGACTCGCGCGGGCCCTGGTCGAGCTCGCTCGTGCGCACCGGTCCACGCCCGAGGTCGGTCGGACCCACGGCCAACATGGAGTCCCGATCAGCTTTGGCTACAAGGTCGCCGTCGCTGCTGCCGAAGTGGCCCGCCACCGCGACCGGCTGGACCAACTCCTCCCTCGACTCGCCGTCGGCAAGATGGCGGGCGCGGTCGGTACGGGAGCAGGGTTCGGCACCCATGCCACGGAGGTCGAGGCGCTGGTCATGGGTCAGCTCGGACTCATTGCGGACGAGGCGCCGACCCAAATCGTTGGCCGCGACCGCATCGCGGAGTTCACGAATCTGCTCGCCTTGATCGCATCGACCGCCGAGCGGCTGGCCACGGAGGTCCGGAACCTCCAACGGACAGAGATCGCCGAGGTGGCCGAACCGTTCGATGAAGCGCACCAGGTCGGGAGCTCGACCATGGCCCAGAAGCGGAACCCGATGGTCTCGGAGAACGTCACGAGCCTCGCCCGCCTCGTCCGGGCGTTTGCACTTCCCCCGCTCGAGAATATGGTCCAATGGCACGAGCGGGACCTCGCCAACTCGGCCAACGAACGGATCGTGCTGCCGCACGCGATCGTGCTCACCGACGACATCCTGACCAAACTGACCGAGGTCTTCCGCGGCCTTCACGTGGACGCCGAGCGGATGCGCGCCGAGCTGGCCCGCTCCGGAGGCGGCGCCATGGCCGAGAACCTGATGCTCGCGCTCACCTCGAAAGGCCTCGCCCGGTCCGACGCGCACGAGCTCTTGCGGACGTTGACCGCGGAGGGAACTCGGGGTCCACCGCTCGTCGAACGGGCCAAAGGGAACTCGGTCGTTCGGGCCCACCTCTCGCCCGAGGAGATCGAGAACCTTCTCGACCCCCAGAGCTACGTCCGCGCCGCCGCGGCGAAGACCGACCGTATCGTGGCGGACCTCGAGCGGCGCCTCGCGAAATGACGACACCTGCGTTCGGATGGACCGCGTCCATCACCGTGCGTTCGCAGACCCCTTCGGTCCTGGACTGGATCGAACGGGCCCTAGGCCCGGAGGCTACCCGGGAGGTGCCCCGGGCGCACGCGGAATTGGGACGAGCCGCAGGGAACGCGCTCGAGCTGACGATCACCGCTCGGGATTCCGGAGCGATGCGAGCCGCGCTCAACACGTATCTGGGGTGGATCCACCTCTCGCTCGCGACCGCCCGGGCCGCCGACCGGTCGGGGTGAGCGGCGCGGAAGCCGTTCGGCTCCCGAAGCGCTTATCTTGAGGAGCCGGTCACCCGCCCGTGGCCCTACCTGCGAAGCTTCAGAACGACATCCGACAGTTCCAACGCCTGCAGCAGGAGCTCGGCGCAGTCCAGCAACAGCGCATGCAGGTCGACCTCAAGCTGCGCGAGGTCACGCACACGCTCGAGGAACTGAAGACGCTTCCCGAGGACGTGGTCGTCTACCGTCCGATCGGCGGGCTGCTCGTCCGCGCGAAGGACCGAAAGGAGGTGGAAGACCTCCTGACCGAGGACAAGGAGACGACGGAGGTTCGCCTGAAGGCGGTCGAACGCCAAGAGAACCACCTCAAGGAACGCTACACCTCGATGCAGCAGGACCTTTCCCAAGCGCTGCAGGCGGCGGGCATGACGGCCCAGGGCTCCTCCTCCGAGCCCGAGAGCTAACGACGCGTCCCCACTACGATTTTCGGCGGACGAGCCGGTCCGCGACTTCCTTCAGTAGAGGTTTCCCTCGATCCGGGATCGTTCGGCTTCGGTCGATGCACCGGATCGCGTTTCGGGTCAACTCGGCGATCCGATGCTCCGAGTAATCGAGGCTCCCCGTTTCGCGAATCACGTTCCGGGTCCGATCGATGTCTTCGGGAGTCGCCTGGGCATTCCCGAGCACTCGGGAGAGCCGATGGCGGTGGGCCTCGGAACCCTTCTCCCAGGCCCGGACGACGAGGAGGGTCCGCTTTCCCTCGATGAGGTCGTTCGAGGTCTTTCCGGACTCGTCCGCATCGAACCCGGCGCCGAGGACGTCATCTCGCAATTGGAACGCGATCCCGATGTTCGTCCCGAACGTCTCGAGGTCGCGAAGTCGTGCGGCAGAGCTGCCTCCGAGAAAAGCCCCGATCTTGAGGGGAGACACGACAGTGTAGATGGCCGATTTGAATCGATGGACGGCGAGGACGTCTCCCTCGCGCACGGTCCCCGGGTCGAGGACGCCGTTGCGAATATCCAACAGTTGACCGTAGGCCGTGAGCCGGGTCATCCGCACGTACTCGCTCAAGGCCCTCAGTCGTGCGGCTGCTGAGGAGCGGGTCGCGAGGATCGCCTCGACGGTGAAGGGTTCCTCCGTGTCACCGAGGGTGATGCCGATACCGACTCCGTAGTCCTCACTCGACCCTTCCCTTCGCTCCCGGCGATGGGTTTGCGCGACCGAGCGGTGCACGGTGGGTCCACCGCGCCGTTCCTCCGCGTGGTCGATGATGTCGTCGTGGATCAGCATCCAGCTCTGAAAATGCTCGAGCGCGGCCGCGGCCGGGAGCGCCGGTCGCGGGTTCCGTCCCGTGGCCAGATAGTAACCCGCCAGAACGAGGATCGCCCGAAATCGCTTCCCCCCACGGAGCGTGAACTCACGATTCACCTCGAGATAGGGTCGGACCTCCGCGGGAGATGCCCGGGCCGCGCGGCGGTACGAGGCATCGAGCTCTCGTTCGAGCGACGGTAGGAATCGGTAGAGCGTGGCGAGGTCCACGGCGCGTGCATTTGGACTCCATGCTATTTAACGGACCGGGCGTTCGCTGACCTGATGGCGTCGGCTCCGTTCATCACTCTCGCGAGTGCGGTCGTTGAGGCGATGGGTCAGCGGCTCGATGCCGCGAAACCGACCGATGAGGGGCTCACGCTACGGACCAGTGACGGTTTCCTCTACTCCTTCCTCGAGGATCCCAACACCATCTCGCTCGAGACCATTCAGCATCTGCTGGGTGGAGAGGGGAAGGTCCTCGTCCGTTTGGTGGTCCTTACCCCCGGTCACCTTCCCCTCGCGTTCTCCCAGGAGATCGCCACCCACGGGGGGACGCTGGTCGAAGGCGCCCGCTTCGCCGAACTGGTTCGTCAGCTCGGTCTTGAAACGTTTCTGGGCCAAGAGCCTCGAGCTCAACCGAAGGAGTCCCGTCGGCTGCTTCCGAGCGCCCAACTACTGGACGGCATGATGCACCGTGCTCGGGCATGGTTGGATTGGGGTGTCCCGGCGCTCGCTCTGCGGTTCTATCGACAGGCCTCTGACCTCAAGCCCGGTTTCCTTCCTGCCAAGATCGGACTCGCCCGCTCGTTGCTCGGGCTCGGCCTGGTCGACGACGCGGACCGCACGTTCGATGAGGTCCTCGCCATCCGCCCGGGGGACGTGGACGCCCGCCTCGGGAAGGCCGCCATCCTCGGAGCGCGAGCCCGTCCCAAGGACGAGATTGCCGTCTACCGTGAGCTGCTCTCGGAGGACGACAGTCGCAACGAGGTCCGCGCCCACCTTCTCGCGGCGCTGATCGACCTCGGTGACTGGGCGGGAGCGAGGGTAGAGATCGACGCGCTCCTCGCGAAGACGCCCGAAGACCCCCAGATGCGATTCCTGCACTCCATCGCATTGTCACGAACGGGGGAGAAGCCCAAGGGCGAGGAGGAACGCCTCGAGGCCCGTCGTCTCGGACTGACGTTCGAACGCGAGGTCGCCCTCTGCAAACATCTGGGCATCGCTCCTCCGACGCCTCCCCAGCCGGAGGTTATGGCCCCGGTGCCGTCCCCGACCGTCCCGCCGCGACGGTCCCTGCCGAAGGCCCGCCGTCCGGCGGCGAAGGAGGCTCCGGCACCCAAGGCTTCTCCCCGGACACCTCCTTCGAAACCCAGTGTCACCGCGGGCAAGACCTCGGGCTCCCGAAAACGTAAGTAGGGCGACTCCGACTGGTCACGGCACCGGAGGCTGGATGCGAGTCATCTCGGTGCTACCGAGCGCGACCGAGATTGTCTGCGCTCTCGGTCACGGGTCGGAATTGGTCGCTCGAAGCTCCGAGTGCGACTTCCCCCCCGAGGTCCGTGGATTGCCGGCCGTGATGCGCCCCCGCACGTGGGACAGCGAGCGTGCCTCGCGGCAAATCGACGATCGCGTGCGCCGCGCCCGGGGCGCGAACGAGAGTCTCTACGAACTCGACGTCGAAGCGTTGCGTACGCTCCGGCCTGACCTACTGCTCACGCAGGACCTCTGCGGCGTCTGCTCGGTCACGCCGGAAGAGGTGACCTCGGCATGCGAACTTGCGGGCGTGCGCCCCCTCATCGTATCGCTCACGCCCACGAACCTCACGGAAGTATGGGATACGGTCGAGAAGGTGGGCTCGGCGTTGGGTGACGATGCGGCAGGTACGGAACTCGCCCGATCGCTGCGGAGCCGAACTCGACCTCGTCCACGTACGGGGCGAAAGGTAGTGATCGTCGAATGGTTGGACCCGCCGATCCTGGCGGGCCTCTGGACGCCCGATCTCGTTACGGCGGCGGGGGGAGAGCCGTTGGGCCC
The DNA here is from genome assembly GCA_050013595.1 of Thermoplasmata archaeon. Taxonomy (GTDB): domain Archaea; phylum Thermoplasmatota; class Thermoplasmata; order Lutacidiplasmatales; family UBA184; genus Lutacidiplasma. The sequence continues at coordinate 8,997 of JBEKEY010000035.1, forward strand.
CTCATCGGCCCGGCCGGGAGCGAGGACGACCTGGAAGGAGGTCGCGCGGCTTTCGCCCGACCTCATCATCGTGAGCCCGTGCAGTTTCTCCGTCGCCCGAACGAATCGGGAGCTCGACGCCTCCGCCTCACTTCGCGCGGAGGTCCTGGCCACCCGACCTCCGCTAGGCCTTTACGTGGCCGATGAGGCCTACTTCAGCCGGCCGGGACCGCGTCTCGCCGACGGGGCGGAATTGGTCCGCACACTGCTCGAGCGGGGCGCCCCCGTCGGTCCGATGCCGGTCGAGTTGCTCCTGCCCCGATCCCCCGGGGTGACCGTATGACGAGCGGCCCGTACACGTACACGGTCTGGTCGAGGGCGGCACCACCCCTCTCGAGCCATTCCACGTCACGGACCGAGCTGACCCACATCGCGATCTCGTTCGCGGTGCTCACGTTCGACCTCATCATCATCCTGAGCAATCGCGGGCTTCTCGTCAGCGGCACCGGCGGCCTCTTCGCGCCGATCTCCCTGTACATCATCGGACTCGCGGCCTCGGCCGCGCTCACGGGCTTCATCGCGCACGAGATGGCGCACAAGTTGGTGGCCCGCCGGCTCGGATATTGGGCGGAGTTCCGAATGTGGCCTTTCGGGCTCTTCCTCTCCCTACTCACGTCGATCAGCGGATTCCTTTTCGCCGCTCCCGGCGCGACGCTGGTGAACGGGATGCCCCCGAGCGACGTACGGGGCTGGGGACAGACCGGCCTCGCGGGGCCCGTCTCGAACCTGATCTTCGCCTCCGGCTTCTACGCCGCCTCGATCGTCACCTTTCACGTCGGCTCCTGGCTGTACGGACCGTTGCTGTTCCTGGCGTACATCAACACCCTCTTCGCGACGTTCAATCTCCTTCCCCTAGGCCCGCTCGATGGGGCGAAGGTCCTCCGTTGGGGGACGGGCCGGTGGGTGGTCGCGTTCGTAGCGTCCGCAGCGGCCCTCGGCGTGGCCTACTCGGCCCTCAACTACGGGTCGCCACTCCTGGCGTGGTGAGGTGACTCGGTTGTCCGTTCCCCGGGTGCGCGAACTCGGCCAGGGCCGACAATTGGTCGACCTCGATTTTCGGGACACCGAGGGACTGGTCGCGTCGTACTTGCTCCCTCAGGAAGGGGGTTGGACTCTCGTCGAGACGGGACCTTCCACCTGTCGCGAAGCTCTTCTCGCCGGGGTCGCCCGAGCCGGTGTTTCCACCGACGAGGTCCGCCGGGTATTCGTGACCCACATCCACCTCGACCATGCGGGCGGCATGGGAGCGGTGGTGGAGGCTTTCCCGAGGGCCACGTTCTACGCCCACGAGCTCGGAGTTCCCCACCTCGTGGACCCGAGTCGTCTGGTAGCCAGCGCCCGCCGGGCGTGGGGGGCAGCGTCCGACCAGCTCTGGGGGCCCATCGCGCCGGTGCCGACCGACCGGATCGTGGCGCTCCGCGGCGGAGAACGGTTCCCGCTCCTGCACGGCGAGCTGCAGGTCCTCGCCACCCCCGGTCATGCGAAACATCATCTCGCGTTCTTCGACACCGCGCTCCGGGGCATCTTCACGGGCGACGGGGCGGGAGTCCGCCTCGAGCATTCTTCGCACCTGCGACCCGCGGTGCCGCCTCCCGACATGGACCTCGAACAGCTCTTCGCGAGCCTCGATGTCATGCGAGGAACGGACCCGAAGATCGTTCTCTTCAGTCATTTCGGCCCGAGCCCGGACGGGGCGGCGGACCTGGTGCGCTATCGCACGGTCGTCGAGCAATGGCGCGACGTAGCGCTCGCCGCCGCTCGGGAACGAGCGGATGCGGACTTCGTCACCGAGCGCCTCAAAGCGTACGACGCGGCCGAAGCGGCCGCCTCGGACCCGACCGACCGAGAGTCGATCATCTCCGGCTATGAGCTCGCTGCGCAGGGGTTCCTTCGGTACTTCCAGACCCACGGTCTCCTCGGACGGGATCCCGCGTGAACGAGTTCGACCGTTCGGCCCGCCGTTCCGCGGCAGCTACGCTCGTGCTCCTGAGAGTGGTCTACGCGTTCAATTGGTACAACGTCGGCGCGGTGCTCCCGCTCATCGGGACTGGGCTGAGCGCGAACACCGGCCAGCTCGGGATCGTCCTCGGCGCGTTCCTCGTGGGCGCCGGCGTCTTCCAGGTACCCGCCGGGCTCATCGCCATGCGTTGGGGGTATCGGACCACCTCGATCTTCGCGCTCCTATTCATGGGGATGTTCTCGCTCGCTTCGGCGTTCTCTCCCGACTGGATCATCCTGGCCGGGTTGCGCTTCGGCGCGGGGGCCGGCGCGGCGTTCTTCTTCGCCCCGGCTTTGGGGCTCGTTTCCTCCTACTATCCGACCGGGTCTCGAGGACCCGTCATCGGGATCTACAACGCGGGTTTCAGCGTCGGTTCTGGGGTTGGCCTCTTTGCTGGGGCCCTCATCGGGGCAGCGGTAGGCTGGCCGTGGGCCCTTGCGGTCGGAGGGATAGCGCTGCTGGCGGTCGGTGCCGTCGCGACCGTGGCCCTCCCGCCGATCCCTCGCGCCAACGCCCCGCCCGATTGGAAAGCCGCGTGGAAAATCGGGCGACCGCTCCTTCGCTCCCGCAACCTTTGGGCGCTTTCGCTCGGCCTGAGCGGAATGTGGGCGGCATTCTACGTCGCGGCGCAGTATTTCGTCCAGTTCGCGGCCACGGTGCACCATGACTGGCCGATCGCCCTGGCCGCGGGCCTCCCGACCGCGATGATCGTCACAGAGATCTTCGGTGGCCCGATCGGCGGGTGGCTCGCGGAGCGACGGGTGGACCTCCGCAAGATGTTGCTGCTCTGGGGGGGCGCTTCCGCCGTGGGAGTGCTGCTGATCCCGTTCCTTCCGCTGGCAGCCCTCTGGCCGCTGTTCGTCTTCCTCGGGTTCGCCGACGGGCTCCTGTTCGCGGTCCTGTATCTCGTTCCCACGTACCTCCCCGAGGGCCGGGGTGAGAACGTGGCGCTCGCGATCGGCCTGGTGAACTCAATCCAGTTGTTCCTCGGGAGTCTCTTCGCCATCCTTTTCGGGGTGATCGCCGGGGGTTCGGGATACGACGTCGCCTGGATCTTCGCGGCGGTCCTTTGCGCGGGTTTTCTGCCGCTACTGTTCTTGCTGAACGTCCCGAGATCCGGAGCGGCGCCGCCCTTGACGAACGACCCTTCGTCCTGAATCGAACGCGCGCGGCTCGACCAGTGTCACGAGGTTGGTCGGTCGGCCCTCGACGGGGTACCCCGCGGTGAGGACGATCGGTCCGGTCGCCGCGAGGCCGGTGACCCCCAAGAGTTCGAGCGACCGCTGACGGAGCGACTGGAGGTCGCTGTGCTCGAGCGCTGGGTAGGAACGAACCGCCCGGAAGAGGGAGAGCCGGCGGCGAACGTTACCCGAGCTCGACAGGGCGAGAACCGGACAGGTGGGTCGCAGCGCGGAAATGAGCCGAGCCGTGTGACCGGAGTGCGTCGGTGTGACGATCGCTCGAGCGTTCACGTTCTCGGCGAGGTGCACCGCGGCACGCGCGACGGCGAGCTCCGCGCCGTCCGACCCCTGGGAGCCCACCATCTCCCGCCCCAACCGAGGGTCGTAGGCAGGCTCGGTGGCGCGCGCAATCCGGTCGAGCCAACGTACCGCCTCGAAGGGGTAGTGGCCGACGGCACTTTCCTCGCTCAGCATGACAGCGTCGGCGCCGTCCAGCACCGCGTTCGCGACGTCGGTAGCCTCGGCCCGCGTCGGACGTGGCGAAGAGATCATGCTCAGCAGCATCTGGGTGGCCACGATCGAGAAACGACCCTGGGCGTTCGCCGTGCGGATGAGCATCTTCTGCTCGAGAGCCAATCGCTCGAGGGGAACTTCGATGCCGAGGTCTCCCCGGGCCACCATGATCCCGTCGGCGGCGTGGAGGATGCCCTCGATGGCGTTGAGGGCCTCCGCCCGCTCGACCTTCGCGATGATTCCGACCGACCGACCCCCGGGTCGCGCGTCCAGCCACTTCCGCGCTTGGAGAACATCCTGCTCGTTTCGGACAAAGGAGAGAGCGAGATAGTCGAACCCCTCCTCGAGCCCGAGGGCGGCATCCGACCGGTCCTTCGGTCCGAACACCGAGGTTCGGAGATGCGCCCGGGGAAGGAAGACACCTGCGTGCGAGCGAACTAGGCCGCCACTGACCACCTTAGTAACAATCGCCTTCGGGCTCGTACTTTCCACCCAGAGTTCCACATCTCCATCACCGAGAAGCACGGGGTCTCCCCGGCGGGCGGCACTCCCGAACGAAGGGATCTCGACATATGTACGAGACTCAGATCCCGGGGTCGGGTCCTGGTCGAGGGTCCAGCGCTGGTCCGGGACCAACCGAACGGACCCGCCCGCGACCTCACCGATCCGGAGCTTGGGCCCCTGAACATCGATCACGAGGGCCGCCTCCCGTCGCGCGCGATGGCACACCTCGTGGATGCGCCGCAGGGTGGCCCGGTGCTCCTCGCTCGTCCCGTGAGAGAAATTGACCCGAAACGCGTCCGTCCCGGCGTTCAGGAGCTTCAGAAGTCGGTCCGCTCGGTCCGTGGCCGGACCCACTGTGGCAAGGATCTTCGTGCGACGCATCGGGGACCGAAGGCCGCCGTCCCTAAAACCGTCCGGGGCCGAATGGAAGTCCGCGGACTACACTTTAGTAGAGGCCCCCGGTGTTGAGACGCAGCCCCGTGGTGTAGTGGCCAAGCATGCTGGCCTTTGGAGCCGGCGACAGCGGTTCGAATCCGCTCGGGGCTAGTTCTCACCACTTGCCTTCTGGCTGGGACGCTTCGCGGGAGGTTATGGGGGAGCTGACCGTCCCACAAGGCGTGGGTTTCCGGTGGAGAGGGAGATCACCAACCAACCCCGTCGGCCGTGAGCCCCTCACACTAGATCGAGGGCGTCCTTGCTCACACTCGAATCGCCTTCCCGGTTATACATCGGGTTTGATAACCCCCCAACTGCTTTCCCTCGAGGCGGGGGTCGATCATGCTAGAGCCAAATGCGCGGGGAATTCTGAGAGCACGACGAGCGACGGTAGCACGGGGCGTGGCCGTGTTGGCGGTCGTGATTGTGATTCTTGAGCTGTTAAGCTTCCTGCCAGGGGGATTGGCGGCGAGCCAGTCTCGATCTTCGGGAACCCCCGCCCCCTCGGCCGCATCCGCCGGGGGAACCGACGGTGCAGCCTCGACGCAGCTGTCAGGCGCGGAGAGTTCCCTTCAAAGCGGGGGAGGTCCCGCGGACGGTTCCCCGTTGAGTTGCTCCGGGGTCCTGTCAACTGAGACCGGAATTGCTTGTGGCGCCCCCTCTCCACCGACCCCGCTCAAACCGCTGGTCACCACAACACCCACGTGGAGCTACGCCAAACAACCCCCCGTCCGCGGCGAGTTTAGCATTGCCTACGATGTTCGGGATAAGTACGTCCTCTTGTTCGCGGGCGTGGGCAGCGGGTCGAAGGTCCTCGGTGACACTTGGAAGTACGCGGGCGGGCTCTGGACTCAACTCCACCCTGCCGTCTCTCCGCCCGCGCGCTACGCGGCCGCGATGGCGTTCGACGGGGTGGACAACTACGTGCTCCTCTACGGAGGCTACAGTGGATCGGCCGGACTTACCGACACCTGGAAGTTCGCCGGTGGTGCCTGGACGAAGCTGACGCCGACGACCAATCCCGGCGCCCTGATCTACGCGTCGATGACCTACGATGCGAAGGACCTCTATGTGGTCTACTTCGGCGGACTCACAACGGCGTTCGTCGCAAAGGGCAACACTTGGGAGTTTAAGGCCGGGCAGTGGAGCCAGCTCACACCCAGCCCAGCCCCGCCGGCTCGATACTACGCGAGCTTCGACTACGATCCGGCGGCCGGGTATGCGGTATTGTTCGGGGGCAACAATGTCACCTTCCACGAGATCGGGGACACCTGGAACTTCTCGGGAGGTCATTGGACGAAGCTGACTCCGTCCGTCTCTCCGAGTGCGCGCGCCCAAGCGGCGATGGCGTACAGCGCCAAGAACGGCGAGCTGGTGCTCTTTAGCGGCTTCACCGGTAGCGTCTACCTCTCCGACACATGGACCTTCATTTCGGGGGTGTGGACGAAGATTAGCACGACGACCCATCCCTCGAGCCGCTACACGGAGATGGCGGACGGCACGAACTCGACCAGCGTCACACTTTTCGGAGGATCGAATCCCAAATCCGTACTGCTCAACGACACTTGGACGTTCGCCGGGGTCGTGTGGACCCACGCGCTCCCCCGTGCACCCACGATTCGTGACTTCACGGTGATGACCTATGACGAAGCCGACGGCTACGTTCTCTTGTTCGGGGGGGCCTCCAGCGGCACCATCGGCGATTCCTGGAAGTTCGTCCACGGGATCTGGACGCCCCTCCATCCTTCGGTTTCTCCCCCGGCCCGCGCCGGTGCGTCGATGGTCTACGACGCGGCGGACGGATACGTCGTACTCTTCGGCGGGCAGTCGAAATCGGTACCCGAATTCAACGATACGTGGACCTACGTCGGCGGCGTCTGGACCCAGGTCATCTCTGGATCCGCCGTGCCAGCTGCACGGGTCTTCGCCTCCATGACGTACGATTATGCCGACGGGTACGTCCTCCTGTTCGGAGGGTTCAACTTCTCCCTCGGGCAGTTCTCCTACTCCGACACCTGGACCTTCTCTGCGGGAGTTTGGACGAACGTAACCATCGGGTCCGGGCCCTCGGCGCGGTACCTCTCGCAGATTGCCTACGACTCCGAAGACGGATATGTCGTCCTGTTCTCGGGGGAATCCCGTGCGGGCGGCCCGTTCTATTCCTATCCGGACACTTGGACCTATTCCGACTACGTCTGGACCAACATCACGGGGACCTTGACGTTGAGCCCGCAGGGAAGGGACGGCGGAAGCATGGTCGATGACACCTACGACGGCTATCTCCTCCTCTTCGGAGGGTTCAACGCTACCAACGGGGCTCTGGCCGACACCTGGAGCTTCGTGAATGGCGAATGGTCCGAATTGTCCCCAGCGGTCTCCCCTCCTCAACAGAGCGCAGGGTTTGGAATGGCGTTCGACCCACCGGACAACGAGGTCGTTCTGCTGGGCACCACCTCACTGACACCAGTCACCTGGACGTACTGAGAATGTGTTGATCTGCGACGCGTCGAGGGTCGACCGGCCGCGCGCGGTCCTCGCAGCCGGGGCCGAGCGGGGATCAGCCTGACCGCTCCTGCGGGACCACATCGTGGGTCCGTTGGAAACGGGCAGGTTTTGGATTGACTAGTTGTCCCGTCGGGCGAGTCCAACGTTGTCTGACGAGGGGGTTTTGTAACGACCCCCTCCGGATCTGGAGGGGGCGGCTACGACCTATTGTTGCGCGCTTCTCGCGATGGGTTGGACGGAGGAGAATCCCCCATGACAGTGCCGAAGGCGTCCGTAGGATGGGGCGTGAAGTACATGTTCCTCCCCGAGGATGTATCCCTTTGTGATGTAACAGCAAGCGAATCCGCTCGGGGCTAGATCTCATCCCTTGTCGGCAGGCAAGCGTCTTTTCTGCTTTAGGCCGCACCGGCGGCTGCTCTGCAACGAACGGGTTTCCTTCTGAACCCGGCCCAGCACTTAACTCGGCGAATGCCCCACGCTTCTCGCGGTCGGGCCCTCGACTACGCGCGGCCGTGTCCCGTGGGTCGTCTTCTCAGCGGATATCCTAACCCGGAGACGGAACCCCGAGCTTCCGCCGCGGCCGGGTCAGCGTCGTGGGGAGACGCATGTCCTTCAAGATGGCCACAAACCTCGGGTCATCCCGAACCGTGTCGAAGGCCGGCTCCTGGTAGAGGTTCCAGAATAGCCGCTCTCCCTCTCGGTTGTCTTGCTCCAACAGAGCAAGGGTCTTCTCGTTCTCCCCCAATTGGGCCTAGCCCGTTGCGCGTGCCATCACTCCAAATGGCTCGGTAATCCGGCCTTCCTCTGCGTCCGTCATGATCGTGCGGAGCTCCTCGAGTCTCCCGAGGTAGGCCAGCACGTAGGCACGGTGGAACCGCGCCCCTAGGTCGGGGGACTCCTCGAAGGTAGCCACCATCTCCAGAGCGGCGGCGGCCCGACCTGCCTGCGAATGGGCCAAAGAGAGGAACTCTCGCAGTATGTGGCTATCGCCCAGGACTTCCCTCGCCTTCTCGAGAGTTTCGACCGCGGAGTCCAAGTCTCCGGCGTACCAGAGGGCGTCCGCGAGACAGAGCCGGGGACCATCCAACAGGGGATCCAGTTCGATCGCTGCGAGAGCCTGCTTCTTCGCCTCGGCGAACCGCTGGAGGGTCCAGAGGAGGAAACCGTACGACCTGTGCGCGGAGGAGTTGCTCGGATTGAGGGCGATGGCCTGTTGGAACTCCGCTTCCGCGCGGGCCCAGTCGAGGTCAGCTTGGAACAGGACCATGCCCCAGGCGGTATGCGCGTCCGAGGAGTTGGGATTCAGTTCCAAGGCTTTGGTGGCAAGTCCCCGCGCACGTGCGAACGCTTCCCGGGCGGGCAACCCGCTTCCGCCCAGATATACAAGCTCGGTGGCCAGGCAGGCATGCGCCGCGGCGAACTGAGGGTCCTCGCGAATGGCCGCTTCGAAGCACCGGGTCGCCCCTAGGACGTATTCCTTGTAGGGGCGGCTTCCGACCAAATGAAGTGTCTGGATTCCCCGCAGATAGAACTCGTAGGCCGTGAGGCTCGACGTCGGGCGCTCCTGAATCGCGTCTCGCTCCGACTTCAGGAGCTCGACCTTCAGCGCCCCCGCCGTCCGCTCCGCTACCTCGGATTGGATCGCAAACACGTCCTCGAACTTCCGATCGTACGTCTGTGCCCATCGGTGTTCGTCCGTCCGTGCATCGATCAGTTGGACCGCAATCCGCAGCTGGTCTCCTGCCTTTCGAACACTACCTTCGAGGACCGTATCGGCTCCCAACTCCGAGCCAATCTGGGCGAGCGGCTTCGTCGTCCCTTTGTACTGGTTCACCGACGTGTGCGAGATCACGCGAAGACCCTTGATCTGCGACAGGACCGAGATCAGCTCCTCCGTTAGTCCGTCCGCGAAGTACTCGTCGTTCGGGTCCGGGCTGATGTTCACCAAGGGGAGGACCGCGATGCGAGGGAGAAGCGGGCCTCCGAAAGCCGTCCGCGGGCTGCTCCACGGGAAGACGACCCGGTAGACCTCCACAGCGTCCCGAACCCCTTTCAAGTTCCTGGGACCGAGTCGCTCGAACTTGCAGGTCACCTTGTTGTGCACCTGATCATAGACCGGGAACGAAAGGCAGACCCCTCCGGGCTCGGCGAGCGGCTCGATGCGCGACGCGATGTTCACCGCGTCCCCGAGGATGTCGGCTCCTTCCTCCTGGACATCTCCCAAGTGGATACCGATCCTCAATCGCAGCGGCGTCGCGCCTTCGCGAGCATTGCGCGTTCGGACCTGCTGCTGAAGGTCTACCGCGCACCGGACCGCGTCCAGCGCGTTCGGGAACTCGATGAGCAGACCGTCCCCGATGGACTTGACCTGACGACCCCGGTGAGCCTCGAGGGCCGGTCGGACCATCTCCTGCTGCTCTTGGAGCACCTGTAGTGCACGAGCTTCATCCGTCTGGGTCAGCGCCGTGAACCCGGCCAGGTCCGTGAACATGATGGCGGTGAGCCGCCGAGTCGACGTCACGACTCGAAATCTGAGTCCGTTAGATTAGGACCCGGTCGGCGGCCCGGAAGCGCCAACCCGTTCGAAACGGGCACCTTGAGTACTGCTCGGCACCGAATCCGGCGGCTCCGACCCATTTCAATTGAGGGGTTTCTCCAACGGCCCCTAGGGAGCCTCGGAGGGGCGGGAGGAGTTCCCTTTCGCCCGCTGGCCCGGCGATATCGCCACCTTTTGCCTACCCAATGAAGCTGGTCCACCTCCCGGCGGTAAAGATACCCAATCGACTGTAAAGATGCAGTAGCCTCGCTCGGGGCTAATGCCTCCCGTCCCGAAACGCGGGACCGGCCAACGTCGTCCGAGGTGCCGATTCTGGGGCGAGGAGCCCCGGCAGGGTCGTCGGCATGTGGATAACCCACGCCTCCTTGCGGCGGTCCGGGTGTAACGATTGGTGGCTCCCTGTGGTCTCGTCCGGTTCTCGACGTTGCTGATCGTGATTGGAACGGTTCTGAGCTTCGGCGTCACCGGTCTCATCGCCCATGCGGTCCCTGCCGAGTCGTCTCCCCTCTCCGTGAGTCCCTCACCGACCGCAGAACGGACTGCGGTGACTCCCGCTGCAACGGGTCCGGCGGTCATCGATACCCTCGTTCTCGCGAACAACACTCTAGTCCCGGGCAACTACGTTCCCAGCGTGTACGAGACGAATCCTGGCCATTACAGCCCGTGGGACATCGCTCTCGACTCGGGGAAGGGTCTCCTCTTCGTCGACGAGGAGAACAATACGACCGTGATCTCCGACACGTCGAACAAAATCGTCGCGAGCCCGTCGATCGGCAACGGAACCCCGGCGGGACTGGCCTACGATAGCGTTCAGGGAGAGGTCTGGCAGGCCAACTGGCAGACGATCATCCCCCTCACGCTGGATCTCGGCAACCTGACGGTCTTCTCCGACACGACCTACGAGAGCGTCTCCCTCGCCGCCCCGGGGTACTGGGGGGAGTGGCCGAGCGGCATCGCGTACGATAGTGGAACGCACCAGATGTTCGTCTCGGACTCGGCGACCGGAAACGTGACGGTGCTGTCGGCCGCCACGGGCGCGTGGGTCACGAATATCACAACCTCCGCGTCCGGCGACGGCTCGGACTTTCCGATTGTGTACGACCCGACGAACTCCGAGCTCTACCTGAGCAATCCCTT
>JBEKEY010000036.1:0-19663 GCA_050013595.1 Thermoplasmata archaeon
GAGGGAGCCCCGCGATTTCTGATCACGGAGGCGGTCCGCGGCGAGGGCGCGGTCCTCCGCAACGAAGCGGGGGAGCGATTCCTGGTCGGGCAGCACCGGGACGCGGAGCTTGCACCGCGCGATGTCGTCTCCCGCGCGGTGGACCGGGAGATCCAACGCTCCGGCCACCCGTGCGTCTATCTGGACGCCACCGCGATCCCCCGCGACCGGTTCTACGCCCGCTTCCCGTCGGTCTGCCGTTTCCTCGGGACCTACGGTCTCGACCCGTCGCGCGACTGGATCCCGGTCACTCCCGTGGCCCACTACATGATCGGTGGGGTGACGACCGACCTCGTGGGGAGGTCGAGCCTCCGGGGGCTGTACGCGTGCGGCGAGGTCGCTTCGACCGGGGTCCACGGCGCCAATCGCCTCGCGAGCAATTCGCTGCTCGAGGGGTTGGTGTTCGGCGAGCGGGTCGCCCGCCAGCTCGTGCACCCAGTGCCGGGCCAGCCCGCCGCTCCGGCGCGCCTCGTCCGACTCGCTTGGCCGGGCGGAGGGGGCCGGGACGACACCTCGGGCGCCGTGGACCGTGTTCGCGACATCCTCTGGGACCAGGTCGGGATCGTCCGTTCGGGCGGAGGTCTGCGCTCCGCCCTCGAGGAGCTCGGTGAGCTGAGTCGGGCGACCGAACCGGGTCGCGCGGCGGGACCTCCCGGCCCCGTCGCCAACGCCGTCCTCACCGCTTCGCTCATCGCCCGCGCCGCGCTCACGCGCACGGAGAGCCGCGGGGCGCACTACCGTTCCGACTTCCCGAAGCGTCGACCCGTCTGGCGGCTCCACATCGGCCTCGTGCGGAAGTGATCCCTAAGGCTCCGCGGCCGATTCCTGCAACAACCGTTATGCCTCGGGAACCGTCCCCCCGGCATGGACCTCACCCTCTCCCAGGAGGACCATGACCTTCGCGAGGCGGCGCGGCGGTTCGCCCGAAAGGAGATCGCTCCCGTCGCCGACCGAATGGACCGGGAGGACTACTTTCCTCGCGACGTGTTCGCTCGGCTCGGTTCGCACGGATTCCTCGGCCTCACGGTGCCTGAGAAGTTCGGAGGTCTCGGGCTTTCGTACGTGGCCCAGGCGCTGGTGCTCGAGGAGATCGCGCGCGTTAGCCCGGCGCTCGCCCTGAGCGTGGGGGCACACTCGAACCTGTTCGCCGATAACGTAGCGCGCAACGCGGACGATGACCAACGGGCCGCGTTTCTTCCAGCGATCACGAGCGGCGAGGCGATCGGAGCCCTCGCGCTCACCGAGCCGGACGCCGGCTCGGACGCCGTCTCGATCCGCACGACCGCGGAGCGGCACGGAGACCACTACGTGCTGAACGGCACGAAGCAGTTCATCACGAACGGTCCCGTGGCCGATTCGATGCTCGTGTACGCGAAGACGGCCCCCGAGAAGGGCCCCAAGGGCATCAGCGCGTTCCTGGTGCGACGGGGAGCCTCCGGGTTCTCGGTCGCGAAGAGCCTCGACAAGATGGGGATGCGGGGCTCACCGACCGGAGAGCTCGCGTTCCAGGGCGTGGAGGTCCCCCGCGACCAGCTCGTGGGGAGGGAGAACGACGGGGTCCGGATCATGATGAGCGGCCTCAACGTTGAGCGCGCGGTGCTCGCCGCGATTCCGGTCGGGATCATCGCGGAATGCCTCGACCGTTCGGTCGCCTACGCGCGACAGCGCGAGCAGTTCGGACAGAAGATCGGCCGGTTCCAGCTCATCCAGGCGAAGATCGCCGAGATGTACTCGGACCTCGAAGCATCCCGGTGGCTCATGTACGCCGCCCTCGAGTCCGTGAAGGCCGACCCGCGCAATCTCCGCGCGAGTGCCGCGGCCCTCACGTTCGCTTCCGAAGCGTCGACCCGTGCCGCGCTCGAAGCGATCCAGGTGCACGGCGGGTACGGATACATGCGCGACCTCCCTCTCGAGCGACTCGCGCGGGATGCGAAGCTTCTCGAGATCGGCGCCGGCACGTCGGAGATCCGTCGATTGATCGTGGCGCGTGAACTGCTCGGACGCGAGTTCACCGAGTAGGAACGAGATCGCCCGCCCTCGCCGCGAGCCCTCACCGTGACGGAGCGTCTTCGCCCCGCGGAGGGCCACGAGCCTCGGCCCCGGCCAACGTATATAGCTTCGGGAGCCCCATCCTCCGGCGATGGCTGGGCGTCCCGCTACCACCGGTGGAACGACCTCGTTCTCTCGCGTCGAGGTCCTGAAGGAACTTCAGACGCTCATCGATGACCGCGACGTCCGGGACCGGCTCGACCGCGGGCCGCTCTCCGAGACGAAGGGCAAGGAGCACTGGGTGCTCCACCTCCTTCTCCGAAGCCAGGAACTGGGCCAAGCGCATATCGACACCCTGGTCGGCACGGCGTATTCGAACCTGCTCGCCCACCTCCAGTCGGTCGAGGACCGTCTGCAGCGCATGGAGACCGGGAGCCAGGAAGCGGGCCAGGAGGTCAAGACCCGACTCGAAGGGATGGAGACCTCGCTCACCGAACGGGTCGCACGCGAAGTGACGTCGGGCGTCCAGTCCGCCGCGGAGAAGCTCTCCGCGAGCATCACGTCGAACCTGGACGACAAGTGGAAGCCGGTCGGTGCATCGATCGAGACGTTCGCGCAATCCTCGCACCAGCTGACGAAGGACCTATCCGACACGTACCGCGTCTCCACCCAGAGCCGCCTTCTTCTGAACGAGAACGCCCGTAGGATCATCGACCTCGGTCGGGACCTGGTCGCGCTGGAGGAAAGCCTGAAGCTGACCCTGACGAAGGCCATCGACGATGCGATCGGCCCGCTTGCGGAGCGGGTAGCGGCGCTCGAGCACCGACTTCCCGCCGCCGAGGCCACGACGTCCGACCCTCCGGCCGAACAGCACTGAGCGTTCGCCCCGATGCGTCTTTCTCCTCGCCACCCCCGGTTCGCGAGCTTGAAGGTGAGGAGTCGCCTCGCGGCGGCCCACCGGACGGGACTGGTCGTTCCCGAGGGGCTGATCGCGCAGGGACGGGGGGAGGCCTTCGACTACTTCCTCGGGGAACGCTCGACCGGTTCGGCCCGCCGGGCCGAACGCGTGGCCGCCGGGTGGCTGCTCGCGGCGCGTCATCCGGTCGTGAGCGTCAACGGCAACGTCGCGGCGCTCGCTGGGAAGGAGGTCGCTCGTCTCGTCGCGGCCGTGCCGGGCCTCGACGTCGAGGTGAACCTCTTCCATCGGACCGACGCGCGTGCCCGCCTCGTCGCCGAGGCGCTCCGGGCGGCGGGGGTCCAGCGAGTGCTCGGGGTCCGACCGACCGCGATCATTCCCCATCTTCCGTCCGACCGGGCTCGCGTGGACCGGCGCGGTATCTTCGACGCGGACGTCTGCCTCGTGCCGCTCGAAGACGGCGACCGGGCCGAAGCCCTCCGCGCCCTGGGGAAACGCGTGATCTCGGTCGACCTGAATCCGCTTTCCCGAACGAGCCGCGCCGCGGACCTCCCCATCGTGGATGAGGTCCGGCGGGCGCTCACCGAGGTCGCCCGTCAGGCCGAGCGATGGCCCGCGAAGGCGCGGCCCCGCCGCTTCGCGCCGTTCGACCGGCGAGCGGCGCTCTCGGAAGCGCTCGCGACGATCGTGTCGAGTCTCACGCGGGCGGCAGCTCGGCGCCCGATCGCTCCACGACAGGCCCGAGCTTCGACGCGACGCTCTCAAGGAACCGGCGGTCGGACGCGTCGAACGCCTTGACGGCGTTACCGTCGATGTCGATCTCGCCCACCACCTGACCTTCGTGATGGATCGGGACCACGATCTCGGCTCGGGTCTCGAGGAAGCAGGCGAGATAGTTCGGGTCGGCGTTCACGTCGTCCACGATGACCGTTCGGCCCTCGCGCGCCGCTTGGCCGCAGATCCCCCGCTCGATCGGGATGCGCGTATGCTCGGTCGCCTGGGGACCCTCCCACGCGTCGAGGACGAGCGTGGTCCCTTCGAGTCGGTAGACCCCGACCCACGGGTACTGAGGGAACGAGTGTCGCAGGAACCGACAGACCTCCTTCAGGGCCTGGCGACCCGTCAGGCGGGTGAGGATGGCATCGATCTGGAGAAGCGCCGGCATCTGGGCCCGGGCGGGGACCGTCATATCGGGAAGAACCGACCTCCGCGGTGGTGCTGGGTGGGGAGGGTAGCGCCGAGGGGGAGAATCTCCGCTGGGACGGGTCGGCCGTCCGCGGCGTTTGAACTCCCGAGGCGTATTCCGCCACGAGCTTTCCAGACTCGCGCCGTACCGGACTGAGCCACCTCGGCACGCCCTCGGCGACGGACCTGAGGTGACCGATAAGCTTAGCGGAGCCGCACGCGACGCCGCTAGTCGCGAAGCGGATACCACCGGCAGTTCGCGCACCCGACGGCCCGCTCCTCGCCGGGGATGAGGACCCCGCAGCTGGGGCAGGGCGCGGCGGGACGGACGGAAAGCGCGAGGCAATCGAAGCAGGCCCCCGCGCGCCGGTCGTCCGGGAGGATCACGAGCTCCTTCCCGCAAAAGAGGCACCGAGAGAGACGTTCATCGGGCAAATCGAAGCTCCGACTGTCCGCAAACGAAAGCATCGGCGGTCCACCAGAAGGCCGGTACATAAGGACTCGCGCGACGGGCTCGCTCCGGTGCGTATCCGACGCGCGTCCGGGCGCTTAGGGCTCCTTCCAGCGCGCCTTCAGCGCCGCGATAACGAAGAGGGCCACGGTGAATGCGATCAGCACGGCCCAGTCGAGGGCCGCAGCCGAGAACGAGAGCGGTTGGAGCCCGACGGCCCCTTGGACGAGCCCCGCGGCGTACGTGGTCGGTGAGACCCGGGAAGCGACCTGGGCCCAACCCGGTAGGGCGGAGATCGGGTAGTAGACCGGCGGGAGCACGGTGAACACGAGCGAGAGCATCGGGCTGAAGATGAACGTCTCGCGAACGTCCTTGAAGTAGGTCGCGAGCGTGAACGCGAGCGCGCTCGCGAACGCCCAGACGAGGACCACGACCCCGAAGACCACGAGCAGGCTGGTCACCGTCGCGAAACCCCAGACGATGAACAGGACGACGAACACAGCGAGCGCCGGCAGCGAGTAGACGAGCTCGCTCAGGGCCATGCCGGCGACGTAGATCGGCGCTTCGACCGGGGAGGCGACCACGATGTCCTGGAACTTCAGGTCGTGCCGGTAGTGGGTGAGGTCGGATTGCAGGCTCGTCCCCACCGTCAACATCGTGAGGACCATACCGCCCGTGATGCCGTAGGCAACGTAGGTGCCGTGCGACACGATGTAGATGAAGAACAGGAACGAGAGCGGCGAGGCGAGAAGGTTCACGATGTAGAGCGGGGTGGTCCGGATCGGGATGAAGCCGTTCAGCTGGACGAGCGTGAGGATCGAGCGCAGACGGTTGCGTTCGCTCATGCCCCGACCTTGGGGGTGTCCTCGTCCTTCTCCGTCGCCGAATCTTCCTCGATCGACTTTCCGACGACGTCGAGGAAGATGTCCTCGAGGCTCACGGGACCCATCGAGACCCGCAGTCCTCGCTCGAGCGCGGACCGGGCGACCTCCCGCGCTTCCCGCTCCCGGGTGAACAGGAGGAAGCCCCCCTCGATCTCGGAGACCTTGCCGTACGAATCGAGCTCCTCGCGCGGGAACGACCCTTCGATCGTGACCCGGTACGGGTAGCGGACCCGGGCCCTCAGGTCGGCCGGCGTACCTTCGAGCTTGAGCTCCCCGGATTCGATGAGAGCGAGACGCGAGGAGAGCGCTTCCGCTTCATCGAGGTAGTGGGTCGTCAGCACGATCGTCCGGTTCTCGCGGCTCGCCCGGCGGATCGCTTGCCAGACCTCGCGACGGGCGATCGGGTCGAGCCCCGTCGTGGGCTCGTCCAGGAACAGGACATCCGCGTCCGAGGCCAGCACCATCGCGCATAGCGTTCGGCGGCGCAACCCTCCTGAGAGTCGCGAAACGAGCGAGCGCCGATACGGGGTCAGCGAGAGCTCCTCGAGGGCGTCCCGCGTCCGTCGGCGGGCGTCCTTCGGGTCGAGCCCGCGCAGCTTGAGGTAGAGGTAGACGACCTCCTCGACGTTGAGAAAGTAGAGCGGCCGCGACTCCTGCGGAATGCAGGCGATCCGGGCCCGAATCGCCCGCTCGTCCGTGCGAATGTCGTACCCGAGGACCGACACCGTCCCCTCGGTGGCGGCCAGCTGGGTCGCCGCGATCCGGATGAACGTCGTCTTCCCTGCGCCGTTGCGTCCGATGAGGCCGTAGACCCGTCCTGGAGGGATCTCGAGCGATAGGTCCCGGAGGGCGAAGACCCCGGGCTTCGCGGTGGGGTACGCCTTCCCGAGATGGACGGCGGAGATCGCGGACGTCATGGAAAGCGGGCCAGTGCCGGTGCGGTTCTTAACCGTGCGGAACCCCCTACGCGGGGTCGACGCTCGAAGGCGCTCGCCGTCGGTCGGAGGGTTCGCGGCACGGACTAACTGAGGATCTCCGAGAGACGATTCTCCCGGCGGCCCCGGTCGATCTCCTGGGCGATCCTCTTTCCCGTGGAGAGCCCGGGCTCGACGAAATCGGAGTAGGGGCTTCCGGAGATGAACAGGTTCGTTCCCGCCACGATCCGGGTCGAGATCTCAAACACCTTGAACTCGAGCTCCTCGGTCATGATCCCCTCGACGCAGAAGGGGCCGACCATCCCTCCGAACAGCTCGATCGAACGTTCTACGATCCGGGCCGCGACGTCGAACGCCCGGGGCAACAGCGATTCCCGGAGGATCACGGGAACGTTGCCGGTCACCACGAAGGTCGGTCGGATCCCGGCCCTCAGGAGCTCCTCCTGGGCGCCGAGCTTGTAGAGTTCGTCGATGTTCGCCTCGTCCCGTCGGTCCATGCCGAGCAGCTCGAGAGAGCCGTGGCCGACGCGGTAGCCTCGGTCGGTGAGCGGGGAGTAGAAGAAGTGCATGTAGTACCGGGTCCCGAGCACGTACTCCTGGATGACGTGCGGGCCGGTGGAGTGGAAGTCGGTGAGCGCCTCGCGGTTCTTCGCGAGAAAGAATCCCTTGCCGCCTTTCGCGCCGTAGTACTTCACAATCACCGGCCCGTCGACCTCGGACGGGTCATCGTAGCGTCGCGGCATCGGCACACCGGCCGAGTCGAGCCACTCGCGCTCCTTCTTACGGTCGGATTCCCACGCGAGCACGGCACGGTTCCCGAACACGGGGACGTCGAGGTTCGCGAAGGTATCCGCTCCGACGTACTCCACGAACGACCCGTGGGGGATCAGGATCGCCCCTTCGTTCCGCAGCTGGTCCGCGGCCGTCGGCAGGTCCTTCGCCCGAGGCACCGAGAGGAAGCGGTCGGGCCGGGCGAGCGGGAACGCATCGTAGAATCTCGGGGGAGGACCGACGGAGATCCCGAGCGTCGGGAAGCCGAGCGCTCGGGCCCCGTGGAAGATCTGAAGGGATGAGTGCGAGCACAACGTCGCGATCGTGGGCGTCCCGGCCTTGAGGGACGCCAGACGAGAGTCGGAAGCGAGGGGAATCCCCATACGGGGAAGTATCGGGAGGGCAACTTAGCCTTTGCGCGGAGCGGACCGCTATCCTACGACCCCGCCGATGAGAAGCCCGATGAGATACGTCCCGGCCGCCGCACCCATGCCGACAGCGACCATCTCGAGCCCGCTGCGCACGAACGGGTGCAGCGAGGAGAGGGCCCGAAAGATCCCGGCCAGGAAGAGCGCCCCGGCCGTAACGAGGATCGAAGCGACGACCGCGAAATGCGGGCCGAGGAGAAGGAAGGGAACGAGCGGCACGGCCCCCGCGAGAGCGAACGAAACTCCGGTCAGGAGCCCCTGGCGGCCGGGGCGCTCGTCCTCACCGACCGCCGCCCCGTACCGTTCGACGACGAGTGCCTCGAGGAACCGCTGGGGGTCCTGCTGCAATCGGGCGACCACCTTCGTCGCTTCGTCCTTCGAGAGCCCCTTCGCTTCGTAACTGGCAATGAGCTGGTCACGCTTCGTTCCGGGAGCGACCGAGAGCGCCTCGGCCTCCATTCGCGATTGGGCGGTGCGGGCATCGTGTTCGGCCTTCACCGAGACGTATTCCGAGGCCGCCATCGATAAGGCGCCCGCCACGACGGCCGCGGAACCCGCGACCAGGACCGTCGCGTCCGAGTTCGTGGCGCCCGCGACGCCGGCCGACAGCGCGACGACGCTCGCGAACCCGTCGATCGCCCCGAGCAAGAGGCTGCGGAGCGAGCCGCTCCCGGTCGACCCGGCTTCCCGGGCCTGATTCGAGGTTTCGATCTCATGTGCGACCTCGTCGGGAAGGAGGGTCGTGAAGACCGCCCTCGCGTCCGCGTCCTGCCAGCGAGCTGCCTGGTCCCGGTACTTCTCGATCCCGTCGACCTCCTCGCGGTGCACGATCGGCAGGACCGCGCCCACCCCGAGCAGATGGGCCATTCCGACCAGGATCCGTTGGTTGAGCATCCGTCGTTCGGCCGGTAGGGGCCGGCCGAGCTTGGCGAGCAGTCCGGCCCACTGCGCCGCATGACGCGCCTCGTATGCAGCGAGCTCCCGCAAGAGCTCGGCGCGAGCGGGAAGACGGTCGGCGGCGGCGAGCGCCTCGTACATCCATCGGCTCGACCGTTCCTCGAGGTAGTTCGCCTCGACCGCTCGGAGGTCGGATTCGGCCCAGCGGAACGATGCGCTTTCCGTCGCCATGAAGGACCCCGTCGCGTTCGTTCGTCAACGGGACCGGCGACTGATAACCCAATCGCGGGCCCGTGCGCACGCGGTCGGCCGCCTACGGGCCGTTCCCGCTCTCGAGGTCCCAATACCACTTCACGCGGCGGGCTCCGGTCTCCGCGACCCGCCGTCGGACCTCGGGGTCGACGCTGGCATCGCGGACCAGTCGGCGGACCTCCTCGGGCGTGCCCGAAGCGACCCGGTGCGAAAGTCCCGATTTCTCGAGCAGGGGTCGGACGCTGTCGAGCGAATACTGCCAGGCCTCTTCGCGACGACGCACGGCCACGGATCGGCTGCCGGGGACGCGGTGGACCCCGAGGTCCTCCGCCGCCCGATGCAGCTCTTCGGCCGTGCGGCGAAGCTCGCCCTCGAGTCGGTTCTCTTCGGCCCGGAGGGATTCGAAGCGATCCACGAGCGCCCGCAGACGCTCGCCGTCCGCCGCCGGCACCGGCCGGAACTCGGGGCAGCGGTCCTGAAAATCGCACCGGGAGCATTGGCGGCCCGGGGTCGGTTCGTAGGCCTCCGCTCGGATCCCGTCCATCACGGTGCCGAGCCGGTTGTGAAGACCCGCGAGCTCCGCGCGCTCGCGCGGAGCGACCCTAAGCGGCGTGAGCGAACGCAGGTGGTAGAGCGTGAGACCCTCGACCGGCTCGGTGTAGTTCTTCTCGACCAGCACTTGGTAGAGGCTCAGCTGGTCGGAATCACGAGCGTCTTCGCTCGACAGGTCGCGGGAGGTCTTGTAGTCCACGATCTCGAGTCCGCCCGCCGGCGTCCGGTCGATACGGTCGATGTATCCGTGGACCGGGATGCCGTCCCAGCGCGCCTCGAGGTGTTCCTCGACCGAGACCGGAAGCGGCCGTTCGCGCACGAGGAAGTCGTAGTAGCGAAGCAGGATCTCGCGGCCGAGGGCACGATAGCGTGACTCCTCTTCCGGGGAAGTGTATCCCTCGCTCGACCAGGCCCGGTCGTACGCCGCGAGGAGCTCCTCCGAGCTCATCCATCGTGCCACGGCGCCGCTCTCGGAGTGCGCGTGCCACTCGTCGAGCGTACGCTGGCGGTCGCTCTCGCTGACCCGGCGGGCGGACGGCACCACGAGCGGCGCGACGAGCTGCTCGAGTACGGTATGGACGACCCGTCCGAACGTGAAGTAGCCGCGCGGCGTCTCGGGGAGCCGATCGACGTAGAGGAATCGCCAGCGCAGCGGGCACTCCTGGTACGTACGGAACGAAGAGTAGCTCAGCGCCGGGACCGCGGGCACGGTCCGCATGCTGCCCGCAGGTTCATTTGGTTTCCGGGGGCGTCGCCCCGGTGGCCGTCGGCGCCTAGTGGCCGGCGGCCGGGGCGTCCAGCACGACCTTGTCGGCGGCGACCCCGGCCTCGCCGGGCAGCGTGCCACGGGCCTGGGGGTTCGTGAGGTTCTTCGGCAGTCCGAGGAGCTCGAGGAGCTCTTTGTAGTGGTTGCGGATCGTCACCGGCGTCACGTTCGCGACCGCGGCGATCCGGTCCTGGCTACGGGGCTCGCCCATCAGGTTCGACGCGATGTAGATGATCGTGGCGAGGATCCCGTTCGGGAGCACGCCGCTCGTTGAATAGACCTGCTCGACCTGCTCGAGCAGCGAGAGGACCTTCTGGCGGACCTCCTTCGAGAGGTTCAGGTCCTGCGTGAATCGGACGAGATAGTCGCGCGGCTCGACCGGCTTCAAGCCCAGCTTGAGCTCCCGAGCGAGGAGCGTGTAGGCGCGGCCGACCTCGATCTTGGTCGCCTTCGAGTGGGCGATGATCTCCTTCATCGTCCGCGGAACGTGGCACTGCCGGCACGCGGCGTAGACGCTCGCCGCCACGAGGGCGACGATCTTCTTTCCACGGGTGGCCTTGTGCTCGAGGGCCCGGCGGTAGATGTAGGTCGCCGACTCCTTGACCTCGCGCGAGAGGCCAAGGACGCCCGCGAGACGGTTGAGCTCGCCGAGCGCCACCACGAGGTTCCTCTGGTGCGTGCGCGCGGCGCGGAGGCGGTGGTTGAGCTTCCGAAGGTGGTAGAACTTCAGCGAGGTGTTCCTCGAGAGGGAGTTGCCCTGGAAGTCGCGCGTCGGGACGCCGATCTCGCTGAACAACCCCTTGTCGGGCATGAGGGGCGAGATGACAGGGCCCCAGCCGCGGGCTTCCCGGCCCGTGTCCTCCTTCGAACCGCGCTGGCCGCGGTCGCTGACGAGCGCGCTCTGGTCGACCACGAGCCCGCAGTCGGCGCAGACGATCTCACCGCGAATCTCGTCGCGGATGAGGTGAGAAGAACCGCAATTCGGGCAGATCTCGGCGACCGGAGGGCCCTGGGGAACGGCGCCTCCCTCGGCGGAGACCGGCCGATTCGGAGACTTGACGCTGGTCGGACGAGGGCGGCGTCCTGAGGGGGCGGGAGAGCTAGTCTTCATAGCGTGTAGGCCTACCAAACAAGGGCCCCTATTTATAGGTTCGTCCGTTCCATGTATCTCTTGTTTGCTACAGATGCTACACCATGCGCAGGCATAGCATGCGGTTTCATGCCGGGGTGGCAGTGAACAGACAGCCCCGGCTCGCGTGTTTCGTCGGGTCGGGCTTCGACACTTCCCAGTGTTGGCCGAGCCGCGTCTCGAGGACGGAGCGCAGTAGCTGAGGGCACATCACCCTCCCGATCTCGGGCGAGTCCGTGGTGCAGGCAAAGCATCCCGTGACGCGCAGGGTGAGGGGCCGCTCCCGGACCGTGGCCAAATGGCCCATCGTGTGCGTTTCGTAGTACAACCCGAGCGCGCGAGCGACCTCCTCCGGGGTACGGCCGTCGATCTGCCGGGCGATCTCCCGACCGAGCTGGCGGGCGATCGTCTCGATGAGCTCGAGAAGGTCGAGATGGAACTCGCGGACGCCCGACGCCCGCATCCCGAGCTTCGCGACCTCCTTCAGACGCTGGAACGGAACGGCCTCCTTCCCGGCGACCACGGGAAGCACCGCCTCGGGAGGGTTCTCGAGCTCGACGAATCGCGCCTCCGCCTTCGTGGCGGGCGTCCAGAGTCGGCGGTGGTAGTCGCACGCGAGTCGAATGAACATGGGGGCGGAGGACCAGAGGGCGACCTGTTCCTCGCCCGAACGACCGAGGCCGTCCTCGCTCGAGACGTAGACGAGGGAACCCAACCGGTCGAAGACGACCGTCCGGTTCCCGACGGCGCTGCTCGAGTGGCGGAGCTCGGAGAACCCGGCGAAATGCTTCGCTTCGACCAGGTTCTCCGAGTGGACCTCCGTGACGACACGGACCTTCACTCCGCGGCCGCTCGCCTCGCGGAACGCGCGGTCGAGTCCCAGGTCGATGAATCGGGAGAGCGCCCGACCGCCGGCACTCACGAGGATCTGGTGCTCGGCGGTCCCGATGCGTTTCTGGAGGAACCGGCGGATCGCTTCCTTGCCTTCGAGGACCGCGAACTTGCGCGGGTCACGGTCATCGAATTCGTCTCGGCCTTCGGCCCACTCGGCGAGGACGCGGTCCCGGTCGGTCTCGAGCTGGTGGAGCCGCTCGGACGCCCGGTGGATCCATCGGTCGACGAGGTCGTCCGGCGGCAGGGCCTCGAAGCGCCGGGGTCGGGCGCCGGTCGCCCGGAGGAGACCCTCTGCCGTCAGTTGCTTGATGAACCGGTAGGCCTCGACGCGGTTGACGGCCGACACGCGGGCGAGCTCGCTCGCGGTCATCGCGCCGCCCCGGCAGGCGGCGAGATAGACGCGCGCGCCCTTCTCGGGAACTCCGTGCTGGGAGAGAAGATCGAGGAGGCCCGATTTCGACGTTCCCACGGGATAAGGAGGCGGCCGCCCGATAAAAGGTCGAAGGTGACGACGGCGCGAACCCTCGAGAGAAAGGACAACTAGAGCGCGGCCTGGAAGTCTTCGATCGAGAGCGGGTACTCGAGCTCCGCACCGCCCGCGCGAGCCTTGAGGACCTCGCGGGCGAGCAACCAGTAGACGGTCGCGAGCGCGACCCGGCCCTTGTTGTTCGCCGGGATCACGAGGTCGACATCGCGGGTCTCGTTGTTGACATCGCACAAGCCCACGACCGGGATCCCGATGGATACCGCCTCGCTGAGCGCCTGCTGGTCGGTCGCCGGGTCGGTGACGACGAGCACTTTCGGTTCGAAGTACTCTTCGAGGTTGGGGTTGGTGAGGCAGCCCGGAACGAACCGCTCGGCGAAGGAGACTGCTCCGAGGGTCTTCGCGAAGATCCGCACCGGCTTCTGGCCGTACTGGCGCTGGGAGACCACGAGGATGCGCTCGGGGGGGAAGTGGGCCAGGAACTTCGCAGCCAGCCGAATGCGGCGGTCTGTCTCGCGGACATCGAGGACATGAAGGCCGTCAAATCGTACCTTGAATACGAACCGGCGCATCGACGCCGACTTCTGTTGCGTTCCGATGTGGACGCCCGAAGTGAGGTAGGTGTCCTCCGGGATCAGGAGCTCGCCCGGTTGGATGTCCTGTCCGTCGCTCGCGCTAACGGGCTCCTGGATCATGATCTCGTCGTCGTCGGGCATCTCGTCAGGTTCCGGTGGCGCGGCCGAGCCGCAGGAGTTCATTTAGCTTTGCCACCCGCTCGCCGCCGAGAATTCCGCATTTCAGGCCCCGGGCGCCCGTCCCGAGGGCCACGTGGGCGAGCCAACCCTCCGGGACCTCGCCCGACCGATGCGAACTCACCGTCGAAAGACCTCGGCTGCGCGCCAGGTCGACCGTCGCGAACGTGTCCGTCAGCGTCCCTACCTGGTTGACCTTGATGAGGATCGAATTGACCGAGTTCCGTTCGAGACCCATCCGCAGGCGCTTCTCGTTGGTGACGAAGATGTCGTCCCCGACCACCAAGGTACGGTGTCCGACGGCCTTGGTGAAGCTGGCGAACGCGTCGAACGCCTCTTGGTCGAACGGGTCCTCCACGTAGCGAAGGTCGAACCGGTCGACGAGCTTCGAGACGAACCCGACCTGACCCTCACTATCGAGGGTCTGCTCGCGGTAGCGGTACCTACCGTTCTCGAAGAATTCGCTCGCGGCGAGGTCGAGCCCGGGACGGACCTCGAGGTGGAGCTCGTCCCGCGCCTTCGCGCACGACTCGGAAAGGATCTCGAGCGCCTCGAGGTTCGAGACCGCCGCGACCCAACCCCCTTCGTCTCCTCGCCCGAGCGCAGCGGAGGGATGGCGTCGATGCAGCTCTTCCCCGACGAGCCCGTGGACCCGCACCGCAGCACGGACGGAATCCTCGGGCTGGGCACAGTCGGCGAAGGCGATGAATTCCTGAATGTCGGGGCCCCCGATGGCATGACGGCCGCCGTTGAGGCAATTCCCCACGATGGCGGGGAACGACCGCCCATCGACCCCCGGTCGGGCGAGGACCTTCCAGAGGGGCCGCCCCGATTCCTCCGCGTTCGCGAGTGCGGTCGCGACCGATACGGCGGTGGCTGTGTTCCCACCGATGACCGAGAACTCGGGCGTCCCGTCGACCGCGTGCAGCTCGGCGTCCACGGACGCCTGGTCGGAAACGTCCAATCCGACCAGCCGGGACGCGACGCGGGTCCGGAACGTGGCGAGCGCCTCGGGCACTCCTCCCTTCGGAAAGGCGAGGACCTCGTGCGCTCCGGTGCTGGCCCCGCTCGGCGCTCCGGCGCGGCCGTGGACCCCGTTCGCGAGTGAGATGGTGGCCTCCACGGTGAGACGGCCTCGGCTGTCGTAGAGCGATGCCAGCTCGGCCGCAACGATCCGGCTCACGGGGCCTCCACGAATTCCACGAGGACACCAGCGAACGCTGCGGGATGGGCGAACCCGACCCTTCGGCCCCGCGCACCGGGCCGACCGTGCGAGTCGATCAAGCGGCCCCCGTGGGAGGCCACGTCGGCGAGCGCCGCGTCGACGTCGGGAACGACGAACGCGAGATGGTGGATCCCTCCCCCTCGGGTGGCGAGGAACTTCGATACCGGAGATTGGAGGCCGGTCGGTTCGACGAACTCGAGATGCGTCTCCCCCGCTTTGAAGAACGCGACGCGGACCCCGCTCCCGGGCACGCCTTCGGGCGGAGAGGAGGGCGGACCGAGGAAGACCTGCCACCGGGCGATCGTTTCCGTCAGGTTCCCCACGACGATGCCCACGTGGTCGAGCTTCACGGTCCTCCTAAAAGGCCCTCGAGGCGGGCTGCTCTCCGAAACAGGCTCTCCACACGTCAGAGATCTCGCCGAGGGTGCAGCCGGCGCGGACCGCGGCCAAGACCGACGGCATCACGTTCTCGCCGCGGTCGGTCGTGCTCGTGAGCTCGTGAAGGGCTCGCTCGGCCGCCGACCGGTCGCGCTCTCGCCGCCATGTTCGGAGGCCCGCGACCTGCTGGCGCTCCTCGGTCGGCGTGACGCGCTGGATGCGGACGCCCGCACCGCCGGAGTGAGGGAAAAGGGAGAACTTCGGATTTCCCTCGGTGAATTCGTTCACGCCGACCACGACCTCTTCCTTGCGCTCTCGGGCGCGTGCGACGCGGTAGGCTTCCTTCGCGATCTCGCCCGCGACGAAGCCCCGCTCGATCGCGGCGAGCGCCCCTCCCATCTGTTCGATCCGGTCGAGATACTCCCGGGCCTCCGCCTCGATCCGGTCGGTGAGATACTCAATCTCGTACGCACCCCCGAGCGGGTCGACCGTGTTCGTCACCCCCGACTCTTCAGCCAGGATCTGCTGGGTCCGCAGCGCGAGCCGGGCGGACGACTCCGTCGGGAGACCGAGCGCCTCGTCGAGCGCATTCGTGTGCAGGGACTGCGTTCCACCGAGGACCGCGGCGAGCGCTTCGAGCGTCGTGCGGACGACGTTCAGCTCCGGCTGTTGCGCCGTGAGGCTCGATCCCGCGGTCTGCGTATGGAAGCGGAGCTGCCGCGACTTGCTCGCCTTCGCCCCGAACTCGTCTCCGACGATACGGGCCCACAGTCGTCGTGCGGCGCGGTACTTGGCGATCTCTTCGAGGAAGTTCCGGTCGGCGGAGAAGAAGAAGGAGAGGCGAGGAAGGAACTCATCGAGGTCGAGCCCGCGCTCGCGCACGGCCCGGACGTAGGCGATGGCGTTCGCGATGGTGAAGGCGACCTCCTGGACCGCGGTCGCGCCGGCCTCGCGCATGTGGTAGCCCGAGACCGAGATGTAGTTCCACTGGGGCATCTCGCGGGTCGCGAACTCGATCAGGTCGACCGTGAGCCTCATCGAGGGTCCGGGAGGGTAGACGTACGTCCCGCGGGCGACGTACTCCTTCAGAATATCGTTCTGGACGGTCCCGCCGAGACGCGCCCGGGGCACCCCGCTCTCCTCGGCGACCGCGACCAGGAGCGCCGTGAGGATCGGCGCGGTCGCGTTGATCGTCATCGAGACCGTGGCCTTGTCGAGCGGGATACCGCGGAAGAGTCGCCGCATGTCCCCGAGCGAAGCGACCGGAACTCCGCAACGGCCGACCTCGCCGTGGGCACGTTCGTGGTCGGAATCGTACCCGTTCTGGGTGGGAAGGTCGAACGCCACCGAAAGACCGGTCTGACCCCCCTTCAAGAGGAAATGGAATCGCTCGTTGGTCGCCGCGGCGCTACCGAATCCCGAGTACTGGCGTAGGGTCCAGGTCCGGCCGCGGTACATCGTGGGCTGGATCCCTCGGGTGAAGGGCGCCTCACCGGGAAAACCGACCTGTTCGAGGAACGCGGAATCCGCGTTGGGAGTGGGGTCGACGAGCAGCGGCAGCCGACCTCCGTCGACACGGTCGCCGATCGCTCGACGGGCGTCCTTCGTCCAGCGGCGGCGCGCCGCCGATACTTTCGAAGTGCGTCGGGACCGGGCCATCGCGGTTGGACCGGGGAGCGCTATTAATCCCTGTCGAGGCGGGCGACCAGTGGCCATATCGCCGTGAGGTCGACCTCGGCCCACGCGACGGGGACCGGGACCCCGAGCTCGGAGAGGAGCGCGGGCGCGATCTCGCCCAGCTCGGCCACGGTCTCCCCGGTGAGGCGAGCGCGTGCGGCGCGTCCGGGGATCGTGCCCGGGATGTCGGCGGGCTCCCGGACCCCCACCACATCGACGGTGCGAAGCAGGTATTCCACGATCGAGGCGGCCTCGGCGAACCCCGCGTCCTCGGAGGCGACCATCAGGCCTGCGTGGTACCGGGTCTCGCCGCCGGTTTCCGAGCCCGGCGCGGCCACGACCACCGGCGCCACCTCCCCGAATCGCTGCGGGTAGCCGTGCCGAGTATTGTGGGCGAGTACGTCGAGGTGGGAGAGGAGCAACCGGTCCCGTAGGAAGGCGAACTCCGCGGATACCGGGTTGCGCAGATGGAGCGGGGCGCTGCCTGCGACCCTCGCGACCGTGGCCTCGGACACCAGGAGCGGAGTGTGCGGAGCGGCGAGGCCAAGCCCGAGTAGGGCCGAGGAGAACCGACGGCGAAACACCGTCTCCGGTCGGAGCTTTCCGCGCGTACGGCTCGGGGGGAGTATTCCCTGTTCAGGCCGTAGCCCGTCCGCGAGCAGCACGTCCTCGGCGACGTCGACCGGCGTCGCAAGATCGGGCCGCCAGGGGGGAACGTCGACCTTCCAACCGCCGGAATGCGGGTGTCCGCCGAGACGTGCCTGGGCGAGCCGCCGCTCGACGACGGCGGCCGAAAGGCCCTCGCCCCCCAACGTCCGAAGCAACGACGAGGGCAGGTCCAGCGAGCGGTTGCGAACGATTAGATTCCCCTCCGAGCTGTTTCGGCCGGCCCGCGTGACGGAGACCGGGACGACGGACCAGCCCTGGGCCACGAACACGACGAGCAACAGGCCGACCGCCTCGACCACGCTTCGCTCGCGAGTTCCCGTGGCTTCGATGAGCAGCTCTCGGTCCCCGAGCCGAGCCTCGCCGGCCGTGCGCCCGTTGAGGACCGGTGGGAGGCTCAGGATCGTTCCACGGGCATCGCGTAACGTAAGACACGCATCCCCGCGTCGCCCGAGCGCGCCGTAGGTCTGCGCCATCGGGTGGTCCCGGAAGAACTCCACGCCCCCCACTTCCTCCGAGGCGTCGAGCGGGACGAATCGGACCGATGGCAGGGGCTCGAGCGAATACCGGACCGGAAACTCGAATCGGTCGATCGGATAAATGCCGAGGCTGGCGGCTCGGCGGTCGCGTCCGATCGTGGCGTGCAAGAGCTCTTGGAATCGCACGGCCTCCGCGAGGAGTCCCGCGTCGAGCGACCCGCCCGAAGGCGCCCGCACCACAGCGCCACCGATCGCGGGGCGCAAGGGCTCCACCGACGCATCGACGAGGAACCCTGAGGCGAGGTCCTCGTTGGTCGGCGCTCGGTACGGCGGGATGCCGCGCGCCGTCTCGAGCACCCCCTGAAGGTAGAGCGCCAGCCCGGCTTCCGAGAGCAGGTCCAGCCGGTCGGGCGTGACCGAGATCGTGAGGGCCGAGCCATCGTGACCCTCGACCTCCGCCTTCGAGGCAAAGAGGAGGTCGTCGAGGGCCGAGTCGCTCAGCGGCCGGCCGGCGAGCGCGAGCAGACGGTCCCGGTCCAGTACGGCGCGAGGCATCGCTAGGGGCCTCCCTCGGTGAGCGCCGCGAGGTCGTCCTGGAACAGCTCTCGGATGTCGTTGCACCCGAGCGCCACCATCGCGAGGCGGGTGACCCCGATCCCCCACGCGAGCACCGGCACCTCGATGCCGAACGGGCGGAGCACCTCCGGTCGGAACAATCCGCCCGGGAAGACCTCGATCCATCCGAGACGGGGATGACGGACGTACCCCTCGATCGACGGCTCGGTGAACGGGAAGTAGCTCGGACGGATCTTCATCTCGCGGATCCCGATGGCTTCGGCCAAGGTCCGGAAGACACCGATCAAGTGTCGCAGGTCGAGGCCCTCTTCCCCGATGATCCCCTCACATTGACCGAACTCGAGGTGATGACGCGCATCGACCTCCTCCCGCCGGAAGTTTCGGTCGATCGAGAACATTCGGAACGGAGGTCGTGGATTTCGCGCGAGATACCGGGCCGACACGGCGGTCGTTTGGGAGCGCAGCACGGGCCGCGCGGCCACCCGTACATCATACGAGCCCGGCCAGCCGGGTCCGAGTGGCTCGGAATGTCCCGGCAACGGACGGCCCTCGTGGACCGCCGCGACGCGGGCGAGGAGGTCGGGCGCCGGGGGCTTTCCTTCGACCCCTTCCACGGAGAGGGCATCGTGGATCGACCGGGCGGGGTGGTCCTGGGGCATGAAGAGGGCATCGTTGTTCCAGAACTCCGTCTCGAGCAGCGGCCCCTCCGCCTGTTCGAAACCGAGGCCGATGAGGATCTCCTCGAACTCCTCGAGCCAAGCGATGTACGGATTGGGTCGCGCTCCGGTACGATACGGCACGGAAGCTCGGACATCGTACGCGCGGAAAGTCCGGTCTCGCCACGCTCCCGAACGCAATAGTTCGGGCGTCACCGAACCGAGCAATTCCTCGCCTTCGGGAGCGAGCGGCAGCCGTCGCCCCTCCTCCGAGACCGACCAGCGCTTGATCGATCGACGGTCCCGGCGAACCAGGCCCCGGCGCTCGAGCGAGTCGACGAGCGCCGGGTCGGCGTCGGCCGCTCCGTCCGCCACCTGTTTCAGGACGGTCTCCTCGGGAAGGAGGCCCGCGGAGACCGGGGCCGCGGGCTTCAATCGGAACGGAAGCCCGTCCGCGAGCAATCCTCGGCGGCGGAGGATACCGATCGCCGCCGACCGTTCCTCGTCGTCGAGCCCGGCCTCGGTCGCCTCGTCCGGCGTGAGCGAGCCGCCGTGTCGTCCGAGCGCGTCGAGAAATCGGCGCTCGGGAAGGCCGCGAGCGAGGGCCGCCTCTCCCTTCGGCGTTGGACGGAGAACGGTGGCGTGCTCCTCCTCGACGAGAGCGAGGTGCTTCGAGCGGAGC
>JBEKEY010000037.1:0-19303 GCA_050013595.1 Thermoplasmata archaeon
GATAGAACCAGATCTTGGCTGTCGTCGAGCTCTTGGCCACGCCCCCGATCGTCACGCTCCAGTTCGTCCCGCTCGGCAATCCGGTCTCTTGCATCGTGACCAGATACGTCTCACGTGTGAAGGTACGGGTGTCGCGCGTATCAGAGCCAGCGACGTGGACCGATCCTGTAGCCGCGGTCTTCCAACCGGGGACGATTCCCACCTGGAACGCGTACGTTCCGTTCGGTTCCATGAAGACGATGGTCGACGTGTTCGAGCTCAAAGTCGTCGACGCAATTCTCACACTCCAGAGCATCGCTGAGGGCAGCCCGTTCTCCGTAAAGACAATCGAGTATTCAGGAGAGAAAGTCACTGAGACGTCCTGACTTGACCCAGCTACCGTCACCGAACCATAGGAAGGGTTTGCCGAGTAGCCAAGCACTGATCCTACCGTGTAGGCATACGTCCCGTTAGATTCGACGAAAGTGATCTCAGAGGCAGTCGAGCTCTGGGTAACGCTGCCTATCGTGACCGACCAATTGGTCGACTTGGGCAGCCCCGCTGCCCCGAACGTGACGTTGAAACTGGGGCTTACTTTCACGGTGAGATGGTTTGTCGAGACGTTACCGGCTAAGTCTGTAATACTGACGGTCACGTTGTAAGTGCCGACCGCAGCGAATGTGTGGTCCGGGTTCTGGACGGTCGAGGCACCTCCATCTCCGAACTTCCAAGCGTAACTGTACGGAGGGAGACCCCCCGATCCCGTGGCGGCAAAGGAGTCCACCAGCGGCGCGGCCCCGTTGGAACGGGACTCGCTTGCGCTCGAATTGAGCAAGAGGTCGAAAGCGTAAACATCAGCGTTTCTTGAACCTTCGAAGATCTCGCCCCGCGATATCGAGGGGGCGGCTCCAAATGGCCCCCCCACTGTGTCTTGAAAAAGAATGGCTCCAGTCCTCGCATTGAAGACAAAAAGAGTGCCCTGGTCGGCAACGACAAGCAGCTGGTTGAACCAAAGGGGTGCCGCGTATCCTTGGAACGACGATTGTGCGAACCCTCTCTCCCAAACGATGGCGCCGGTGAGTGGATTAAACGCCACGACTGAACTGTTGTAGTTCACTCCATCAATGTTCATCCCCGAACCCAACGCGTACACGTATCCACCTCCCCACGCTGTTGAGATGTGTTCGTCCTCCGAGGCATTTACGCAACAGATTCGCTGTTCCCACGCGAGCGTGAGGTTCGACTGGTATAACGCGTAGAGAATGCCATTCTTGTTCGCCGCGGTCACCATCGGATATCCACCAATCGGAGTGAAAACAGTCGACGTGACCCCAAAATCTCCGTCTCCTGTAATCTGCGAGTTGGGAACCTTATAGCTCGCCTGTACGGCGAGAGTACTCGCGTTAACCGCAAGAACCGAATCACTGTAGGTTGTTCCAAACTTCGTGTATCCGTTTCCGGTAGCGACGAAAATTGTGTTGGTGGCGGGATTTACCGATGGCGACCCCCAGATGCTGGATCCATTCTTCCCTGGCGCGCTCGTGTTGAGGTATCCCACAAGGGAATGGTTGGAAAGAGAGAACTCGGCGAGTCCCGCGGGTACCAACGGCGAGTCGCAGTCGCTGGCGATTCCGACGTAGGCGCGGTCGTCGTAGATTAAAGGACTGGACCAGTCATAGTACCCGAGGTTATCCGACCCCCCGACGAGCGCTCGCCATTCCACTGCGCCGCTTGTCGAATTCAGCGCGTAAAGATATGGGTAGCCCCCGTCGACATACAGGACGCTCCCCGCGACGGTCGCTGTTGACGTCACCCCGATGGGACCGGGGCATCCAGTGTCGTTGTTATCCTGACCGAGAAAGGTCTTCCAAACCAGTGTGCCGTTGTTTGCATAGACGGCGTATTCATATCCGGTGTTGCCCCCGAAGTAAACGATTCCGTTCTGCTCGACCGGTTGGGACTGAACCGCATGTTTCCCCGCGTTGTAGCTCCAGAGAACGTGCAATGAGGGTGCTGTTGTGAGATTGATCAATTGTTCTGAGGAGGACGAAGAAGTGCGTTCAATATTTCCTAGGTACGTTGAGAAGTCAGAGCCTGGGGCGAGAGAAATCTCTGAATCGCGGAAAGTCGTGCTCGATGGAGCAGTCGTGCGAAGGGCAGGTTCATTTAGAAGCACTAGGGACGACATCAAGAAGAGAAGAATCACAGCGATGACCATCCAGCGGGCCGACGAGACATTTCCTGCTCTACCCGGCGGCGATGGCTCATCCAGGCGGATTCGTGCATACATAGACGACACTCGGGCAGCTCCTTCTCGCTCCTTATAAGGCTTGTAGGCTCGCTACCGAGAACCCAAGGTGATTCGGGTGTTTGGGGCCGGTTGCCCTCTCCCAAAGCTCTCGAGTGGATGGTTTCACCGGAAAGCGAAGAGCGCGCTCATCGTCTATGAATCGGCTGTTCCGGGGGCCGAGCTGCCTCTCTGCATCGAACCTTTTCGGAGTCTACCGGTCCGCCGGTTCAAGCGACACGGACGCGACGGCCACGGAGAGCTGCGCACTCTCGAGGAATCCCTCAACGTTCACGTTGGCAAGAGGGTTCGGGAGCGACAAGTCGAAAGTGAGATTCGTCCACTCTCCGGATGTGAAATAGGACTCAGTGAATGTTTCGTTGGCCGGGATTCCTCCGAACCCCTCGACGGTGACTCGGAGGGCCCCGTGCTTCGGATGTAGGGTAAGGTTGGCGCCCGTAACGACCACCTCGACGTTGAGCGTGTAGTTACCCGGGACGACGATTACGCCTGGTCCGCTCCAGACCAATCCGGTTCGGTTGGTCCCATTCACGCTCTCGATGACCCTCCCGGACGGTGACGAGGAATTGGTCGCCTGAACTCCTTTAGGACCCGTGGTCAACCCCATACCCGGGAGAAATGTGGCCCCGGTTTGCGCCCCCTCGGGGCCGAATAACGTGCTCGGTAGAGAGTAGCCCTTCTCGTAGAGCATGATCGGACCCAAGGGAGAGATTCCTACGTATGCCCTCATGCCGTAGAGAAGAGGGTCGGAAAGATTCCGGAAGAGTTCAGGTCCCAAGGACCCTAGCAGCCCTGAAGACACGAGTGCGTACTGAGGTCCACCTGAGACGTTGAATGGTAGGTTCGATGCATTCATTTGGAAATTCGCAGCCCATAGGTAAGCGTGAGGATAGTTGGCGACCAGGGGGAAGAGGGGTGCGGGTGCAACGATGGTCGCCGTGGGGGGCACGGTTGATAGGAGCTGTTCTACCCACTCGAAACCCGGGCTAATCTCAAGAGAATGGTCGAAGTAGTTCGGTGTGAAAGGTGTTCGGGGAGCCAGCCCGAGATCCGATAGTGCCGGATTGATCGGCATCAGGAGGCCGTTCGCAATCACAACGACCGCCAACGTCCCCACCCACGCAGTCCTCGAAAACCGGGCGCGCCGGCGCCGCACGGGTCGGAACGAACTATCGACCCTGCGCCCAGTCGTGGTGGATACCTCAAGTTTCGCAAGCGGCGACGCTCTCAGCCACTCTATCGGGATCCGATCAAGACCATACGCCAGCCCGATGAAGATCGGGCCCGCTGCGATCAACGAGTATTCGCGGCCGATCGTGGTGAAATTAGAGCCGACCGTCAAGAACGTCCAGCCGATCCAGGGAACCGACAGAATCAGCGCTCGCCGGGACAGCAGGGGAACGAACGCAACGAGGGCGTAGAGGATCAACCAATACTCGGCGGTACTGATGGTTTGGGAAGATTGCAGAATCGTTCCCAGGGAGTGGAACCCCGGAGAGCTGGGGTTACTGAAAACGCCACCTATCCCGGGCTGGATTGAAGGGCAAGCTACGCCTAGTATCTCGCAGCCCCAGACGTTAATAAAGAGCGAAAGAGCGATGTACGCCGCGACCGACGCCCCCATGAGGACGAACAAGTACCGTACCTCGCGGGTCCGCCAACCTTCTCGAACGGTGCCGAGCCAAAGCGAGAGGCTCCATCGGGTCGAACGTCCAGTTGCTCTCTCGCTTCGCCAACGATCCCACCGATCGCGGAAGGCCCGCGTGATGAACGGAGAAAGGAAGAACAACCCGACAAGGAATACAAACAGGGGTGAAACCTCGTACGTCAAGAAGGCGACCGCGGCGACCGCGAGACCCAGCCGATATCGACCCGATTGCCACAACGCGGCCAACAAGAACAGCTCGAGAGGAAAGAGCGACTCCAGGTGCAGAGAGAACGCGTCACCCGCGAATGTAGGGGCCCATACCAGGAACAGGCCTGCGGCCAAGAGCCCTTTCCCTGGAGACCGTGTGACCTGCCGCGTTAACCAGTAGAGGGGGATGGCCGCGACCGCGACGACCGCGGAACGCAGCGCGAATAGTGTGACCGTCGAGGGGGCGAGTAGATAGAATGGCGCGGCCGCGTAGAGGACGAACGCGGGGTGGACGAGCAAGAACGAACACCGCGACTTATGAAGGCAATCCCAGGACTCGTAGAACGGGGTCACGTGTCCGTGGGTCGTGGAGGCCACCGCCTGAGTGATGATCCCGGCGTCGGTGGGGTTCTGCAACTGGAAATCGATGTACCCGACGAACCCGAAGTAGAGGGAGATCGCGAAGAATCCGACCACCATAACCCCGAGCCAAAGGCGCGGTCGGTTCCACCACGGGCGCCCGAGTCTGGCAGCACCCTCAGTGGAAGGCTCCGAGGCCGATACGGGATTGAAAGGTGTCGTGTCGCTCACGGTCGACGGAGCACTGTGACTTCACGACCATGGAAATAGTTGAGGAACCCGCGATTGGCCGTCCGATACCGCATTATCCATGATTTCAACGGGCCGTTTCCACCTTTCTCGGGTCGCGTCCTTATGACCTAAATCGGGACTCTCGTCGCTTCCGTGCTTACCGCGACCCTTCCAGTCAAAAGTTCCAGGTCAAACGTTCCGAGACCCACGTACTTTGACGTTGACGCTTGCGGTTCGCCCCGTCCCAACCCGCGGTGCGCCTCGCACACAAACCTCATGTACGACATATACATATGCATATGCATGTCGTCTCGAAATATAGCTGTCCAGCAGGCGGTGTACGATGCCCTAGGCCGCGAGAAGAGGGCCGGGGAGAGCTTCACCGCGCTATTCCGTAGGATCCTCGAGCAGCGGGAGGGTCCATCCGAGCTCGTCGGTCAGTGGGGAAGGAAAGGAGAGAAGGCCGACCGGGCAACGCTTCGGGCGTTGCGGAGCGGGGGGACCCGAACTCGATGAAATGCCTAGATACATCGGTCCTCTTAGCCCTCCTAGAGGGGGACCGGGGGACGCGAGATCTGCTGGCGCGGCTTCGCGGGGTTGAACTTGCGACTACCGACGTCAATCTCCTCGAGCTCTCCTACCTTGCCGCGCGCGCTCCCCCGAGAGTCCGGGTGGCCCGACGGGAGGCCCTCGACCGGCTCCGCCGGAAGATTACCGTGCTCCCCATCGATGGCCGGGCTGTAGAGCAGGCCGGGCGCAGACTCGGGAAGGGGAGCGAGAAGACGCTCCCCCACGTACTCGCCATGCTGGGCGCGCTCGAAGCGAACGGGTGCGACGAACTCTTCACACACGAGACGGCAGTCGACCCGGGCAAGTGGAGATTTAAGATCACCCACCTCACCCTTCACAATACTAAGTAATGGTCATACCGTAAACAGCGCACCTCACGGTCATTTGTGGGTTACTCAAAGGTGAGCTCTCTGACGGAGAACGTCAGAAAGGGACTCCGGAGCGATTTTCGACCTCGAACCTGCCCGGAGGGCCAATCAACCTCCAAGGTCCCCGCTTTCATGAAATAGAATGTTTAGGACTTATTGTTACGATTCTACCTTAACTTAGGGTGGCTTCATAGATGAGGGCAGGGGGTGGGGCTCACCGGCCCAAGGAATTCTCTGACGGAGCGGCGTATAACACGAGTTATACGAACAGCCTCGGCGGCCAATTCGTATCGAAAACCCCCCCCCAAAAGGGGGAGGAAGAGGTTAGCGGCCTGTCTCCGCGCCCTTGTCAGGGGGTGGGAGGGGAAACGGGCGCGGTGCTGCTCGCCGGCGCGGGGACGGCCGTTGGAGTAGGCTCCGGTGGGTTCTTACGCGCGAGCATGAGGATGATCATGCCGACCAGAAGGACCACGAAAGCCCCGATCGCAAGATACCAACCGATTCCCGGACCCCAGCTGAGCGTGCCGCTTTCGATCCCGAAGCGACTCGCGCTGGTCGAGCCGAAGAAAGACGACCAGGGGCCGGTCCCCGAGTGACCCGGAGTGTCCTGCCCGATAGCCGAGGGGAGTGCCACGGCAAACATTGCTACCGAGGCGATAGCAACAATCATGGCCACGAGGGCCAGCGTAATGGCCGGGCCCGCCCGGCGAGAGTTGTTTCGGGATGTGAAACCGATGATTGCACCGATCAGTCCCAGGACCACGCCCACGATGATCAGGAAGTAGCCCGCTTCCGCGATCGTTCCCGTGTTGTTCAGGTTCAGATTGCTGTAGGACGTCTGGGGCTCACAGGAGGCACCCGAAGGCAGGCCGCTGCAGGTGTATTGGATCGTCCCGTTCGACGAGGGGAGACCGGGATAGGCGTTCTCGTTCAGCGTGATTCCAGAACCCGAAAAGGTCTCCACGTACCACGGCGTAAAAAGCGCCGCAATCAGGAGAATCGCTCCGACCAAGACTATCACCGCACCGACCATTCTACCCGTTTTGGACATTGGGAGACCCCGAGTCGGGATTCGGCTCCCCCGTTATGAACTTTCGATTGTTCTCGCGGTTGGAATTCCCGACCCTGAGGACCGCGACCTGGCGGGAACCGGTAGATCTTACCAACTATAGGACATGACTAAGTATGCTGAAACACGCAACATAGCATATCTTGTATTGATTATTCAGAACACGGTCGAGGGGCTTGACCGTGGGTACCAGTTGGTTTCCCAGGAAGCAGATTGCGTCGCTCGACCGACCGCGTGCAGGTGATCGAGTCGGTCTTGAAGAAACGGCGGGATTCGGGTCATATATACATATGCATATGCATATAGTTAGCTGATTCGGTCGTCGGGCTGGACCGTTGAACCGGCCCCTAATCCGACGCTCTGTACGGAGACCCCTCTCGGAAGATCTCGTGCCCGGACGATGAGCGGATGTTCGGATGAGTCAGCGATTGTAACCGGGAATTGGACGTTCATCGAATTGGCCCCGAATACGGGCGAGTATTGGGGTCCAGGGAAGTCCTGAGGCGGACAGATGCAGCGTCTCGGTCGGGCCGAAAATGGGAGGGCTTTTACCGTAGGTCGACTACAGAGTGGTCGGAGGTCCCGAGGGCACTCGGAACGATGCGCTCATGATGGCAGCGAAAGGGAAGAAGATCTGGATGGATGGGCGCCTCGTCGACTTCGCGGATGCCCACGTCCACGTGCTGAATCACACGCTTCACTACGGGGTGGGAGTCTTCGAGGGCATACGAGCGTACTCTACCAATCAGGGGCCCGCGGTATTCCGTCTGAAGGAACACGTGGAGCGCCTCGTCGCCTCGGCGAAGTTCTACCACATGCCCATACCCTACAGCCCGGCCGAGATCGAACGGGCCGTAATGGAGACCCAGGCCGCGAACGAGATCCTGCCCTCGTACATCCGGCCCCTCGTCTACCGAGGGGAGCCCGCGCTCGGGGTCAAGAACCTCACGGGGAAGGTGTCGCTTGCGATCGCGGCGATTCCCGCGAAGAAGTATCTCGGAGATGCTTCGGAAGCTGGGGTCCGGGCGAAGATCTCCCCGTTCCGAAAGCCGCCTTCCGAGGCGATTCCATCGTTCGCCAAGGCGGCCGGGAACTACATCAACAGCTATCTCGCCGGTGCTGACGCTACCAAGGACGGCTACGAAGAGGCAATCCTGCTCGATTGTCGGGGCTATGTCGCCGAGGGAACGGGCGAGAACATCTTTCTCGTCCGTAAAGGCACGGTCTACACCCCGGGGCTCGAGTCTGACATCCTCCTTGGGATCACGCGAGACTCGGTTGTCCGCATCGCGACGGACCTCGGATACCCCGTCGTCCAAAAGCAGCTCTCGGTGAACGAACTTCTGTCGTCGGACGAGGCCTTCTTTACCGGAACCTATGCCGAGATCGCGCCGATCAAGGAAGTGGGCCATTACGCGATCGGGACAAAGGCTCCCGGCCCGATCACCCGCGAGATCATGGGCGTCTTCTTCCGAGCGCTGAAGGGCGAGGTCCCCGCCTACACGGAATGGCTTGCAATGGTCCCCCCGTCCGCGAGGACCGCCCCACCCCTCAGCCGATAGGATAGGTTGGATCCGTTACCGGGTCACTCTTCGGGGTCCGGTGCTGGGGGCATCGGGGGGTGCGGGTGAGAACAGGAATGGCTGTGAGGGTCCGGCCGCCAAACGAGCTCGATGCGAAGCCCTTCGGGGCCCCGGAGAAAGAGAGATCGCGAATCTTCGCGCTCCTTCTCGCCCGTGATAGTGACCCGGGCCCGTCCTACGCGGCTGCGTAGACCGGTCCATTCGCTCACGCGGAAGGCGATGTGATCCACACCGCCGAACGTCTCTCCTTCCTTGGCGTCCCGGAGCCCGAGCACCTGATCCCCGAAGAGCAGGTAGGTATGATCGGAACCTTCACCGATCACGTCCATCCCAAGCTGCTCGACGAAGAATCGCTGGGCCTTGGCCCGATCGCGCACGCGAACGTCGACGTGATCGAACCCGAGGAGACCGAATTCTCTGGGCGCAGGACGGCTCGGCACGGCCGCCCGACAACCGTGCCCCGCTATATCCGCTCGGTCCGGCCCTGGCTTCCCCCGTAGGGGGGGGTCCGGCCCTCGGAAACTGGAGACATCATGGTTTATCCGTGCGGGCTCCATCGATAGGTACACGGATGGGGGAGCTCTCCGACGCCGAGGACCATCTCTACCGGACGGTGGCGCGCCTCGCGGAGCGGGGTCCGTTCGTGGAGGTCATGGCCCAGTCCGCGGCGGGTCTCTCCATCCATTACGACGGGCACGAGACGAGCTTTCAGTCCCCTGCCCGGCTCCGTGGTGCCATCTTCCGGGCATGGTGCCGGACCGGGTGGACCGAGGCGTCCGTCTCGGGACTCGACCCGGCATCGCTACGGTTCGCGGAGGGAGCCCTCGAGCGGGTCCTCACCCATCGCCCTGCCCACGACAACCCTCCAGGAATCTCATCGACCGCACGCCTCGAGAAGGCTACCCCATTGCGCCGACCGATGCAGGAGCTGGATGAGGAGTACCTGCGAAACCTTGCACTCGACGCGTTCTCCTGGACGACCGAAACGCCGGACATCCACGAGACTCGGGTCCAGATCGGCTGGCGAGTCGAGCGTCGCCTCTACCTGAACTCGGCCGGCGCCCGATGCAACCAAGAGATCTGTAGGGTCCGAGCTGCCATCCTCCCCGTAGCGATGGAGAACGGACGCGTCGAATCCGACCGGTATATCCACGGTGGGGTCGGAGGAAGCGATATCCTGGACGGAGTTACTCCGGAGAACGCGCAGAAGGCGGCCGAAAGGGCCCGGGCGCTGCTCCATGCCAAGGCGCCACCGGCAGGGAAGCTCGCCGTCCTCCTTGCTCCGAGCGTGACCGGGTATTTTGCCCACGAATCCTTCGGCCACGGGGCCGAGGCGGACCAATTCGTCCGGAACCGTTCCTACCTCAAACCGATCCTCGGCCAGATGGTAGGCCCGGAGATCCTGACCATCGTGGACAACGGGACCTATCCCGGAGCGTGGAGCGAGATCTACTGCGACGACGAGGGGCAGCCGGCGCAGCGGACGGTGCTGGTCGACCACGGACGGTTCACCGGCGCGCTCCATGATCGAGACACCGCGGCTGCCTTGGGGGCCCTGCCGACGGGAAATGCCCGAAGGTCCGACTTCCTTAGCCGCTCACTGGTCCGGATGACGAACACCTACGTGGAGCCCGGGGACAGCTCCTACGGTGAGCTGGTCAAAGAGGCCCGAAACGGGGTCCTTCTCGAATCCGGAGCCGCCGGTATCGAGGATCCCCAGGGAGGTCAGATCCAACTGAAGGCCCGCATGGGACGCCTCATCGAGAACGGCGAGGTCACCGACATCGTCAGCTCGATGGCCCTCTCGGGGCACGTGCTCGAGTTCCTCGCCTCGATCCGCGGGGTGAGCGGACGGGAAGATTTCGCGCTCGACACGGGTAGCTGCGCCAAGGGAAAGACCGATTTCCTCCCGAACGCGGCCGGAGGTCCCTATTTGCTCGCATCCGCGGTGGTCGGTCGGGCATGAGCCTCTCTCGACCCGGAGATGCCGCGGCGTTCCGCGTGGGTGACCGCCTGGCCGGTCAAGAGCCGTGGGAGGTCTACGGCGAGAGGATCCGCCGCTACGAGATCCACTTCTCCGGTGATAAGATCGAGATGACCCGAGGGCCGATCGCGCTCGAAGGTTACGGGCTCCGGCTCTTCCGACGGCGGGACGACGTGACCGGAGTGGGTCACCAGGCGTCGAACGACCTCACGGACGAGGGGATACGAGCGACCGCCGCGGACGCCGAACGGGGGTCACGGTACGCATCCTTTCCCACCTCACGAGTCCAGTTGCCGTCGGGCCACGGAGCGACCGGCGGGATCGTCGAAGTCCTGGACCGGGGGCTATGGGAGTATCCCATGGACTCTCTCGACAGCTTCCTGACCGCTCTTCGGAGCGCGTTCGAGGGACGGAAGGACGTGGCGCCCAGCTTTGGCTCCGTGCGGGCCACGCTCGCCGAGGTCTCGATCTGCAATTCGGAGGGGCTCCGCACGGGGTACGGCCACACGACGGTCGAGCTGGAGCTCGGGGTCAAGTCGTTCGGAGGAGCGGAGGGGCCCGCGCCGGGCGAGTATTGGGTGAACGAATCCGACCGACGCCTCCGACCGACCGAGCTCCAGCAACGCGTGGACGAATGGTGTCGGTTTGCGGAGGATGTCCGCCGCGGCCGACCCCCTCCGACCGGGGAGATGGCCGTGGTCATGCCCCCCTCCGTTCTGGCCGGAATCCTCCCGACCGTCTTTGGAGGCCGTTTCACGGGGGCGGCCCGGATCCGCCACGTAGCCCCCCAGGCGGGCATGAGGCTGGGGGCGGAACTCGCGACGATCCATGACGACGGACGGATTCCGTGGGCACCGATGTCCTCTCCCGTGGACGACGAAGGGGTCCCGCAACGCCGCCGGACGCTTCTCGACCACGGTGCGGTCTCCACCATCCTCTACGATTCCCTCCACGCGGGGTCCTTCGAAACGCATTCTACGGGAAGCGGGTTCCGGGGCCTCTCCTCCAGCTTCCGAAGCTGGTATCGGTTCCTAAAGCCGCCCGACGTTTCGGCTTCCACCATCGCGCTCGACCCGGGCACGGGCGGGACGGATGCGGAGCTCGTCGAGGCCGCGGGAAAGGGCATGTGGGTGCAACAGATCGGCTGGTCGTCTCCCGACCCGCTTACGGGGGCCTTCGGCGGGGAGATCCGACTAGGCTACCGGATCAGGAACGGGAAGCTCGCCGAATCGATCCGGGGGGGTACGGTGGGGGGCATTGCGCTGGCTCCCGAAGGGTCCCCCTCGCTGATGACCCGTCTCGAGGCTCTCGGCTCGAAGGCGTCGCTATCGGAAGCCGTCTTCTCGCCCCCCGTGCTGGTCCGGCCGCTCGTCGTGGCCGGTGAATAGGAGCGTCGGCGACCTCAGGCGGACTTCCCCTGAGGCAGAGAAAGGAGGATCGTGCGGCACTTCGGGCACCGTAGGCCCGGAAGGTTCGCGGAGTAGGTGCCGCCGAATTCCGTCCCTACGAGAACCTCGAGGCCCTTCGGGCGGAACCGCGAGGCGGAGGCCTGATGCGACCAGAAGAGTCCGGAACCGTTCGAAGTGGCCACGAAACCCGCCTCGAGCGCCCCCCCACAGACTTGGCACTTCGAGTCCGACATCCGTCTAACCCGGGGGCCGGCCACGGGGCTCGGGTATCTTTCTTTTGCGGCTCTTGAGAAAATGAAGCAAACGGCGGTAACCCTCTCGATTCAAGTAGGGAAAAAGACGACCCCCGCAGAGCCGGGTACTCTGCGGGGGCCAGAGCATCGTGATTTCAGTTCTCTGTGGAGAGGATGATCATCGTTCCTCCTCCTCGAGGAGACGGACTTCGGGCTGGTGTCCGCCCGACCGGTATTGGGGGATGAGCCAGTTGGGCCATCCTGCAAGTGCGTAGGGTTGAGCGAGGGGAGGGGGCGCCACCGCGAGAAGAAGCTCGCGGGAGTTGAGCTGGGCACGGTCGCGGTCGTCCGGCTCGCTCGGCATCCGTGGTCGCTCGGCACGCAACATTAGAGCACCTCTCCAAGGTCCGGGAGGGCCAACCAGGGAACACCCAGAGCCCGGCCGCGGACTCGGTCGTGGTCGACGCGGGGACTGGCAAACGGCCCTTCGAACACGGGCAGCGGTCCGATCGGCTGTTCCGCCTCCCGGATGCGGCGGGCAGCGGGGACACGGATCGGGGCCTCGATGGCGGGGTTCGGGAGGCTGACCACGGGGAAACTGCCCACCACGACGAGGGGGCACTCCCGTAGAGAACGGTGCTTGAAGCCGAACTGGCGGTCCGAGTGAACCTGCCCACAGGCAGCGCAGACATTGGTCACCTCGAGCATCGCTCCGATGCCTCCGAGGTAGGCGCCGCTCTCGTTGGTCCGGCTCATGGTGATGACTGGTTGGCTGAATGCGTACTTAAACGTAGGCAGTTATTTTGTACAAAATAATTCTAAGTATAGGGTCGACCTTAGGGGACGGTAGGATGGGTGCCCAAACCTACCTCCCGATAGAGATCCTGGACTACGTGGAAACCCACGCTGCCCCGGAGGAATCCCCCTTCGGAATCAGCCAGCGAGAGCTGGCGAAGGCCCTCGGCTACCACCCGTGTTCCATGTCGCGCCCCTTGGCTTCATTGGTTGTAGACGGATACCTAGCCAAGAAGAGAGGGCTGGTCCGAGAAGGAGTCAGGAAGCAGCTCACTTACCACATCACAGAACCGGGCAGAACCCGATTGCGTCGAGAGACCCGAGAAGTCCCGCTCTTGTCGGGCGAAATTCCTCCCCCTCCCCATCCCTTCCTCGGGCGGCGAGATGAG
Source organism: Thermoplasmata archaeon (assembly GCA_050013595.1). GTDB lineage: Archaea > Thermoplasmatota > Thermoplasmata > Lutacidiplasmatales > UBA184 > Lutacidiplasma. The sequence goes on from JBEKEY010000037.1 coordinate 13,134, forward strand.
CTCGCAGAGCTCACGGGCTTCGCGAAGGCAGGCGGGATCACCTTCGTGGACGGACCTCCAGGGATGGGGAAGACCGCCCTGGTCAGCCGTCACCTTCGAAGCGTCAAGCGGGGTCGAGTTCCGTTCTGGTTCACGGTTCGTCCCGCCAGCTCGGCTCGGCAGTTCGTAGAGGCTCTCGCACATGCCCTTTCGAATCTGGGGGCGCAGCAACTTTCGTACTATGCCCAGCTGCCTCGGCCCCCCGTCGCTCGAGAGGTGGCGGACATGGTCGCTCGTTCCCTGGGGGCGCGGTCTCTGGCGGCTGTGATAGATGATGTTCAGATGGCAGGGCCGGACATGAAGGATTTCTTGTCCTCCTTCACCCATTATCTCGCCAGTCGCGGAGACCACCTATTCTATCTCGTCAGCCAGGTGGAGCCCGCGTTCGAGGTCAAGGGAGTCAGCGCCCATCGCCTGTCCATCGGAGGACTGGATCGCGTCGCGGCCCACGACCTGACCGACCGAAGGGGCGGACTTGCGGATCGCTTCGAGAGGGTATTCCAGGCGACGCTGGGATCTCCCCTCCTTCTCGAGCTAGCGGTGTCCAACCCGGATGTCGAGGCCGACGCCAGCACATTGCCTACCGCAGTCGTCGCGCGGCTCACTCCGGAAGATGTTCGTGCGGTTCTTCCGGTCGCGCTTGCGAATGAGCCGGTTCCCCTGGCGTTCGCCAGCGACTTCGAGGGGACGCCACTTGAGCGGCTGATGGAGCTGGAAAAGATGGGGGTCCTACACCGCACCCTTCAGGGTCGGGTGGAAGTGCTTCAGGTCGTGAAGACCGCGCTTCTGGCGCGTGCGGCCTCCCCCGACGTGCGCGAAGCCCACTCCCGCTTGGCACAATATTACTCCCGAAGCCACCGACCGGATGCCGTGCGAGAACGGTTCCTGCACTTGGTCGAAGGGGAGTTTTGGAAAGCCGCGGCGCAGCTTCTCACACAGCAGGAGACGACCCTCCTCCGGCTGGGCTACTCGGAGACCTTGCGAACTGCGTTGCGCCACCTCTCAAACGTCCTGCCTCGGGGCCCCCTCAGGGTCCGCGTGCTCCAAGTGGAGGCCACCCTGTTTCGACTCCACTCGGATTACTCGGATGCGATTTCCACACTCCGACGGGCGATCTCCGAATCCGATGAAGAGCCTCGGACCGTCGGTGAATGTCTTCTCTCAATCGCTGAGCTGTACATCCGACTCCACCAGGTCGGCGAGGCTCAGAAGGAATACGAAGCCGCGCGCCAGATCGGCCCTGTGAGTCGCCGGCTCCGGGCGTACCTCCTGCTCACCGAGGCTCGGCTCGCACAAGCACGGGGGGAAGACCGCACCGCCCAGACCCGGTTCGAGGAAGCGTTCGACCTCTGCCGCAAAGTGCGGGCCCGCGACCTCGCACTTGAGAGCGTTGCCGGATGGTCCCGCCTCGCTGAAATCCACAGCGGTCCAGAAGTAGCGCCGCGGCTCATCGCCGACGCTCTCCCTGAAGCCCGACAAGCGGGCCGGATGGATATCGCCTTCAACCTTCAACTTGTGCGGGCCCGAGCCTATGTTCGACTCGGCCAATACCAAGCGGCCGAAGTCGAAATGCGAACGATCCGGACGGAAGCCGAGGCACTCGGGTACCTGAGCCAACTGACGTACGCCCTGAGCGGACTCGCATCGCTGGCCATCGATGGATCACGGTGGACCGAAGGCGTCGATTTTGCAAAGCAGGCAAGCGTGCTCGCGGAGCGGCTCGGAAACGACTTCGTGCTGGGTCATACCTTGGCGCTCCTCTGCGCTGCCAAGAGCCGGCAGGCCCTGGCGTCAGGGGAGCCGACGTCCCCTCTCGTGGTGGACGCGATCGCGGACGGGGAGCGAAGCTTGGAGGTCCTTGGGAAACTTCCTCCGTCGGATTCACTCGCCCTGGCCAATGGATACTTGTGCGAGGCTTACGTAGGTCGGAACGATAGGGCAAAGGCGGCCCACTATTACAACAGAGCCATCGAACTCGCGGAGGAGCTCCAACTCCCGTATATCAAGGAAAAACTCCTTGCGGAACTCAAGCCGTTGGTCTTTCCGGCGACGTAGAGTCCGCATTCGACGGCAGCCGCTAGGCTCAACGCTACTGCAGTGGCCGGCGGCCCGGGGGTTTGCCCCCCGGAATCGGCTTACAGCTGGTCTTGCGGAAGGGGCGGCAGGCAGGGTAGGTAGGCGTGCATTTCGGACGTTCACCTCCGATCGGGGCCTGAAAATAGCAGTATTTAATCGCCCCGATTTACTGACGATAATCGGTGTCAGATATACCGCCCGTATACATGCGCGTGAGTGCGCATCCGGAACAGTTTCCTAGTACGGCCCTGGCCGTCACGGATCCGAAGCGTTCTTCGGCGGCAGAGGGCGGAAAAGTGCTCCCTTTCTCATCCGATGGATGACCTTCACATCATCCACATCGTACCGCGTTTCGGCCCACGGGTCCGCGATGTTGGAGTATCCCCGAACCTCCCAGAATCCCGGAGCGTCGTCCCGGGCGAACCTCAATCCCCGTAACCACTTCGCAGACTTGTAAAAGTATCGGTTCGGGACCAGGACTCGGACCGGTCCCCCATGCTCGGGCGCGAGCGGGACCCCTTCCACGGCGTGTGCCATGAGCACATTCTCCTCACGCAGAGCCTCGTACGGGAGGGACGTGGTGAAGCCCTGCTCGCATTCCATGATGACGAACCGGACGCCCGGTTGGGGCGCGGCCGCCTCGGCGATGGCCCTGAACGGGACCCCCTTCCAGTGCATGCCGAGCTTGGTCCACCTCGTGACGCAATGGATGTCGCAAGTGACCTCTTTCTGGGGCAGGGCGAGGAGTTGGGCGTACGAGAGGCTCACCGGGTGATCGACCTCGCCGTGCAGCGAGAGGCTCCAGGTCTGCGGGTTAAGTTCGGTCGGAACGCTACCAGCGTGTAGGACGGGCCAGCCGTTCGTGGTGATCTGGCCGGGAGGGACCCGGGCCGCCATCTCCGACCCTAGACTCTCCTCGGGCCCTAACGAGATCTAGCGGCGGACCTTGCGGATCTTGACCTCGTCATTCGACCAATCGAAGCGGAGCCGTGGCCGGCCCTGCCATCGTCTCCGTCGGTCCCACAGGGCACCCGTCAGCAGGGGGAGACCGATCGAGGCATCGAGGTGGGCCATCGCCCGCGTGGCGGTGCGCGAGATCTTGCCCCAGGACTGCGCTTCGTCGAGGGTGCTGCCCGACAGGCCGCCCCAGTGCGGAACGTCGGTGGTGAGCTGCAGCGCGTAGAAGTGGCCCTCGCCCTCCCGACCGAAGGCGTAGTTCGCCATCACGATGCCATCGTTGATCCAGTTCTTGGGCGTGCCGCCGCCGATATAGATGACGCCGGTCCGCGGCGACTGGGAAAGGATCTGGACCAGCTCGTAGTTGTCCCGGACCGCGTCGAGGATGAAGCGGTCCGCCCGCTTGCGGTTCGCCTGGTAGTAGAGCGTGAGACCGATCCCGATCGAGCTGTCGATCAGCGCGGGCGAAAAGACCGGCACGCCCCGACGGGCGGCCGTCGCCAGGATCGACTCGGGGTCGGGGAAGCGCGAGCCGAGAAACCCAAGGAACTCGCGAGATGAGCCCGGCCGACGGGGGAAACTCTCGGTGATCCGCCCGATCACCCGGTCGGTGTCTTCGAACTTGAGCTCGTCCACGTACGTGTCGTAGATCCGGTCGAGGTACACGTCCCGCAGGCGAAGGTCGTCGGCGTCCGGGCTGCCCATCCAGTGGCGCCCTCCGACCGACTGGTAAAGGTCCTGGTAGAGAACCGCGCCGGTCGATACGACGACGTCGACCAGGCCCCAGTCGATGAGGTCGCGCAAGACCTTCCTCAGCCCGGCGGCAATGAGGGGCCCGGAAAGGCCCAGGAAGATCGTGGGTCGTTTGGGGTCGCGTAGTGCGTTCTCCCAGACCTCGAAGCATCGACCGAGGTTTCGTGCCTGGATCGACGACGACTGGAACTGTTCGAGCAGATCCCCGATCCCCCGGACCTTCGTGACATCCACGGAGCGGACCGGCTTCTTCAGAAACTCGCGCCGACGCGAGGCCATTGAGGGCGGCACGGTCGTCCGAACTCGACCTGCCACTTAAACGCTCTCCGTCCCGGTCGCGGGGGCTCGCGCCGTCGCTTGGGAGAGGCTTAAATCCTTACGGAAGGAATCCGAGATGAGGCTACCGGGTGCCCTCCACTCCGTCACCGGTGCTCCGCGCGGCCCAGGGACTCGCGGAGAGCTCCGGCCAGACACTGGCCATCGCGGGACCGCCGATGAGCGGGAAATCCGCGGTCCTCGAGGAACTGCGGGTGATTCTGAAAGCGCAGGGTACCCGTGTGGTCGAGCTGAGAGGGAGCTACCGGGGGCGTTCGATCCCGTACGGGGGACTGGACGGGTTGCGGCCCGAATCGGTAGCCCCGGGCGCGGGCGCGCCTTTCCCGGAGAGCGAAGCGCCCACGGTCGATGGCGCGGCCGATAGTGATCTCCCCATGGGCGTGGGACCCGTCATCCCCTACATCCCCGACCGCCTTCCCCGGGGCCGACGGAGTCGTGGAGAGCGTCCCCGCACGTCGTTCCTCGGCCAACCGGTGCGCGGTCGCTCGGCGAACGAGGGCGACCCCGACGCCTACTGGCGGGAAATCCTCCCGGAATTTCGCGGGGAGAACCGTCATGGTGTCGCGATTCTGGTAGAGGACGCGTCGCTCTTCGACACCGAAAGCCGCGAATTCCTCGTTGCCCTCTCCCGACGCGCGCGGCTTCGGCCCCTCCTGATTGCCGTTACCCTGGACACGACCGTGCCCGGATTTGTTGCCTGGGAAGAGGCGTTCCTCGGAAGGGGCGACGTCGATTGGATTCGGTTCACGACCGGCGCGCCCGACCCGCGGGAGGCGCACCGTCTGAAATCGATCTGGGACGACCTGCCCTCCGTCACCCAACGGGTCGCCGGATACGTCGCGCTCCTCGGCGGCACGACCGGTGAGGTCGTCCTCTCTCGGGTCGCTCGCCTGAATTTTCCCCAACTTGCCGAAGCGCTTCTCCCGGCGACGGGCGTGGGCCTCGTCAAGGTGCAGGAGGGGAAGGTGACGATCCCGCACGGGGCATGGACCCCCCTCACGATTGACCTTCTCCCCGAAACGCAACGGAAGGAAATGCACCTCGAGATCGCGAACGCGCTCTCCGCGCTCAGTCCCGAGCCGAGCCTCGCTCGCCGCATCGACGTGGCGCGGCACTACTTGTCCTGGTATCCCGGGCCGATGGCGCTTCGCCATCTGCTCGAGGCGGCCGAACTCGCCCTCGAATTCTCCTCGTTCGACACCGCGGAGGCGTTGCTCAAGGATGCGCTCGGATGTCTCGGCTCGTTGCCTCCGGCCGAGCGGGACCCCCTCGAGCCCGAGCTGAGACTCCTGCGGGCCGAGGCCCTGTTCGCCGCGGGTCGGGTCGCCGAGGCGGAGGCAGAATTCCGCGAAGGGGTCGAGGGGGCCCTACGGGGGAAGGTCCCTCCCGGGGCACTCGCGGAGTGGGTCGAACCGTTGATCATCTCGATGCGTGTGGTCGGCCCGCGACCCTCGTTATCGACGATGCTCATGGAGCTCGCCGAGCGCTGCCACGATGCCGAGATGGTCGAGCTCGAAGTGCTCTTCGAGGCAATCATCGCCGAGTTCCATTACGAACGCAACCTCCCGGACAAGGCCCGCGCGGAATCGCACCGGGCCGCGCGCGTGTCCCGTCAACTCCCTGATGGTCACCTCCAGGCGGTCGCCCTCCTCGCGGTGGGATTATCCCATATCGAGGGCTCGCCCGAAGAACAGGAGCTGGCCGGTAAATTCCTTCGCGCAGCGCGGACCCTGCTCGGAAGGGCGCGTCGCTGGGAGCTCGACTACCTCGCGGAGGACCTCGAAGCCCGTTTGCTCGAACGACAGGGGGAGGTCGTCCGTGCGAAAGAGTTGCGGGAACAGAGCCTGCCCGGAGTTCAACGAGCCAAGATCCCCGCGATCGAGCTCTACCACCATCTTGGGATCGCCGAGATCCTGCTCAACCGAGGCACGACGAAGGGGGTCGACCCAGCGCTCACGCGAGCTCGAAGTATCGTCGAGACCCAGCATCTGATCCCTCCCTCTCCGGGA
>JBEKEY010000038.1:0-18157 GCA_050013595.1 Thermoplasmata archaeon
GGAAGAACTCTTCGAGGAGGGCAGCGGACTTCCCTTGCTGGGCGGCGGAGCAGCCTTCACAGCTCCGACCTCGGGAATCGGTCCCGGTGCCCGCTGCTGGGCGTCCTTCTTGCGTCGTTCCCGGTTCTTGAACAGCATGTAGATGAGGAGGATGAAGTAGAACGGCGCGCCGAGGAAGACGAAGTCCTGGAAGTAGACGCTGAGGATCAGCTCGCCGTAGATCGTCCCGAAGCCTCCGATGACGGGTCCTTCAATGCCGTTGTAGGTGGGGTCGCCGACGAGGAGCTGGAAGAACGGCTTGTGCGTGGTTCGGTTGAGGGTCCAGAGCCCCATCTGCCACTCCCAGACCCCGTCGGAGCCGATCTGATAGTGGAACGTCTCCACGTAGGACGAGGTCGCGTTGGGGTTCAGGGTGAGGTTGAAGATCGTGAGGGGGTAGGGCTGCGTGCAGCTCAGCGAGCCGTTTCCGGTGGCTCCCGGACAGGTGCTGATGTAGAGGTCCAACCAGACCGGGGTCGAATTGTTCTGCGCGACGTTCGTTGGGTAGATCGTCACCGTCCAGGTGAAGTTGGTGCTCGTGGTCCCGGTGAACGGCTTGACGGTCGCGTTCTGCATGACCGCGCTCCCGTTCGAAACGGAGAGGTCCGAGGAGGAGGATGCGGATCCGACCGGGGTCAGAATATCCTGGGTGAACACGACGGTGGCGATCGGAGCGGCCGCCAGCACGACCACGAGACCGACCAACGCAAGGAATCGAGGCCGCTTGAGGCCCGCCCAAATGGGGAGCGCGAGGCCGAAAAGGAGGATCGCCGGAATGGCGACGACGACGGAGACGTACGCGCTCGAGGCGAAGACGGCCAGGACCGCGATGACGATGAGCGTGACCTTTCCCAGAGTCGTGGATAGGAAACGCCTAAAGCGGCTCTGAGTTTGCTGCGCCACGGGACGGGAGGGCAGGCCAGCCTCCCTTTATTAGGTGATGGCAACGACGACCGGACCCGCTCCTCCACCGCCGATATCTCTAGCCCTGATCGTGCTCGACGGGCTCGGTGACCGGCCGCATCCGGCCACGGAGAATCGCAGTCCCGTCGAGTCGGCCGTGACGCCCCATCTCGACCGATTAACGTCGTCCGGGGCGATCGGTGACGTCGTCGTGGTGGGACCCGGGGTCGCGCCCGAATCGGACGCCGGCGTCTTCGCCCTGCTCGGTTACGACCCCGTCCACGATTCGCCGGGTCGTGGTGTGCTCGAGGCGCTGGGGGTGGAGATACCGCTCGCTCCGGGCGACGTGGCCCTCCGATTGAATTTCGCGACCGTGGATGGGGACGGTAACGTCCTCGATTCCCGCGTCGGACGCTCCCTCAAGACGAGCGAGGCGGCGGAGCTGGCCCGCGCGGTCACGCAGGCCAACGTACTCGGCCCCGAGCAGATCCGCGCCGAGGTGCGGGCGACCGTCGGCCACCGAGGAGTGCTCTGGCTCCATCCGCTCGACGGCGGCCCCCTCTCGCCGGAGGTGTCGAACTCCGACCCGTTCTACGAAAAGGTCGGCGGGATGGGCCAAGCCCGACGGCCCGAGTCTCCGAAGGTCCTCGAGGTGAAACCCACCGACGCCTCGCCCGAGGCGGCTCGCACCGCTCGCGCGATCAACTTGTTCCTCTCCCGCTCTCGGGACGTCCTCGCCGGTCACGGGGTCAACGCCCGCCGTGCGCTCGGCGGAAAGAAGGTCGGGAACGGCTTGCTCCTCCGGAACGCGGGAACGATCCCCCGGACGCCCCCCCCGTCGTTCGAGACGAAACACGGTATCCGTGGCGCGGCCGTGACCGAGATGCCCGTCGAGCGAGGGATCGCACGGGTGCTCGGCCTCGAGGACCGTTACGTCGGACCCATGGGTGCCGATCGAGATGCCGGCTACCGGGATCGGGCCCGAGTGACACGGGAAGTCATGGATCGGACCCCGTTCGTCTACGTTCACCTCAAAGGTCCGGACGAACCCGGACACGACGGCGATGCTCCGCTCAAACGCGAGATCGTGGAAGCGATCGACCGGTCGTTCTTCGCACCTTTCCTCGAGGGTCTCGACCCTTCCCGGGTGCGCATCGCGGTGACGGCCGACCACGCCACTCCGTGCATTCTGAAGGGTCATTCGGATGACCCCGTCCCCCTGCTTCTTTGGGGGGCGGGGGTGACGGGAGGAGGGAGCCCCGTGCCGACGAAGTTCGGCGAGTCGGCGGCGTCCCGTGGGGTCCTTGGCCACCGGACCGGCGCGGACGTGTTGCGGCTCCTGTTCCACCCACCGGCGACGCCGACATGATCGCGCGAGGGCTTCGCGTTCCCCGAGCGCGCGGAGAGGAAGCCCGGCGCGACCTCCTGGAATCCGGCAGACTGCGCAACGACCTCGGGATTCGCTCCGAGGACGAGTTCCTCGTGCTACCCCTCCGGGAAGGGCCGGACGAACTTTCGAGCGGGTGGGGAGAGATTGTCGAGCGTGAGTTCGACGTGCACGCTCGAAAGGGACCCGCTCGGTACCGAGATCTGCTCGCGTGGCCCGGGGAGGAGAAGGACGCCCTTCCCCGCTCGTTCGACATCGTCGGCGACATCGTACTGATCCGTCTTCCCCCGGACCTCGATGCCCGAAAGGAGGCGGTCGGTCAGGCGCTCCTCGAGTTCGTCCCGGGCGCTCGCCTGGTCGGACTGGACCACGGCGTGCACGGACCCGAGCGGCGCCGGAAGGTCGAGCGGGTCGCAGGTTCCGGACCCTGGCGGACCCGGCACAAGGAGAACGGGATCGAGCTCGAGGTGGATGTTGAACAGGCGTACTTCTCTCCTCGGCTGGCTCGGGAACACGCCCGGGTCGCGGAGGAGGTCCGGGACGGAGACCGAGTCTACGACCTCTGTTGCGGCGTGGGACCGTTCTCCGCTACGATCGCCCATCGGACCCGCGCGGTGAGCGTGACCGCGGTCGATTCGAACCCCGAGGCGATCGCCCTCCTCCGAGCCACCCTGGCGCGCTACCCGTTCGGCGGCCGTGTCGTCCCGATCGCGGCACCGCTCGAGGATTTCGTCCCGTCGGCCGACCCCGTCGAACGGGTGGTGCTGAATCTTCCCCACGAAGGAATTAAGTATCTTCCGTCGGTGGCGCGAACCGTCGCGCCCGGGGGACGGCTCTACTATTACGAGGTCACCCCGAGGACCGACCTACCTGGGAGAAGGACCGAGCTCGTGAAGCTGCTCGCACCGTCCGGACTCTTTGCGGTGGCCGCCGAGCGCGTGGTCCATCCCTATTCACCCATGTCCGACCTCGTCGCGTTCGTGCTGGAACGAAGGGAGTGATCTCGGAATCATGGCGCACGTCGTCAGCTTGGCCGAAGTGTCGGAGTCCGACCTTCCCCTGGTCGGAGGAAAAGCGAGCAAGCTCGGCGAGCTGGTCCGCGAGGGGTTGCCGGTGCCCCCCGGTTTTATCCTGACGACGGAAGCGTACAATGCGTTCGTCGAACAGACCGCCCTCAAGACCGAGATCCCGGCCGCTCTCGCTTCGATCGTCGTGGAGCGTGCCGACACCATTGAGGCGGCGTCCGTGCGCATCCGACGGGCCTTCGAATCGGTCCCGTTCCCTCCGGCCCTCCAGAAGGAGCTCGAGACGGCGTACGAGACGTTCGTTCGTCAGTTCGCGGTGCGATTCTGCGCGGTCCGGTCAAGCGCCACGGCGGAAGACCTCGAAGGGGCCTCGTTCGCCGGCCTCCAGGACACCTATCTCAACGTCACGGGGACCGACCAGGTGGTGGCGTCCGTCCGCAAGTGCTGGGGATCGTTGTTCACGCCTCGAGTCCTCATCTACCGCCATCGAAAGGGGTTCGACCAGAGCGCCGTGCGCCTCGCCGTCCTCATCCAGAAGATGGTCGATGCGACCGTCAGCGGCATTCTGTTCACCCGCGACCCCAACACCGGTGAGAATCACATGATCGTCGAGGCCGGTTGGGGCCTCGGCGAGGCGATCGTGGGTGGGGAGGTCACGCCCGACCACTACGTGATCGACGGGGTCACGCAGAAGGTGGTCCATAAACAGTTATCCGAGCAGCGGGTACGACTGGTCCGCTCCGAGGGAGGAGGGAATCGACGTGAGGACGTCCCGGCAGCCGAACGAAGCGCCCAGAAGCTCTCCGACCACCGCCTGCAGCGTCTCGTCTCGCTCGCGCGGCTCATCGAGTCCCACTACCGTCGGCCGATGGACGTGGAGTGGTGCGGTGACGCCGATGCCCTCTACATCGTTCAGGCGAGGCCCGTGACGACGATCCCGAAGTCCACGGCTCCGGGGTCCGGCGACGCGGCGACCCCGACCGGTGCGACCAGGGACGAGGGCGGCGAGGAAGGGCCGATGCTCCGCGGGTTCGGCGCGAGCCCGGGGGTCGCGGCCGGAGTGGCTCGGATCCTGCGAGGACCCGCCGAGATGGAGAAGCTGAAGGCGGGGGAGATCCTGGTCACGACCATGACCACCCCCGACATGGTCCCGGCGATGTCCCGGGCGGCGGGGATCGTCACGGACGAGGGCGGCATGACGTGCCACGCGGCGATCGTCTCGCGCGAGCTCGGCGTGCCGTGCATCGTCGGAACCCGAGAGGCGACCAAGCTCGTGGTCGACGGAAGCGAGATCACGCTCGACGGAAAGACCGGTATGGTCTACCGCGGGATCGTCCAGCGGGGAAAGCCCCCGACCTCGACCGGCGGCTCGGCCGCGATGGCCCCGGGGATGCACCCCCACGAGGGCGGCCCGGTCACGGCGACCAAGATCTACGTCAACGTGGGCGTGCCCGAGAAGGCGGAGGAGTATGCGCGCCTGCCCGTGGCGGGAGTGGGCCTCCTGCGGATCGAGTTCATCTTCACCGCGCACGTCCGCGAGCATCCGCTCGCGCTCCTCAAGAAGGGCAAGAAGGAGGAGCTCGTCCGACGGCTCGCCGAGGGCATCGGCACGGTCTGCCAGGCCTTCCATCCTCGGCCGGTGATCATCCGGACCTCCGACTTCAAGACCAACGAGTACCGCGGCATGCCGGGCGGCGAGGAGTTCGAACCGGTCGAAGAGAACCCGATGATCGGCTGGCGCGGGTGCTCCCGATACATCTCCCCGGTCTATCGACCGGCGTTCCTTTGCGAGCTCGAGGCGATCCACCGGGTCCGCACCGACATGGGTCTCAAGAACGCGATGGTGATGCTCCCGTTCGTCCGAAACACCTGGGAACTCGAAGAGATCGCGGAGATGATGCGCGCCCAAGGGCTTCGGCGTTCCCGGGACTTCCAGCTCTATCTCATGGCCGAGGTTCCCTCGACCGCGCTCCTGTCGCGCGAGTTCTCGAAGCACTGCGACGGCTTCTCGATCGGGTCGAACGACCTGACCCAACTCATCCTGGGTGCGGACCGCGATTCCGAGACCCTCGGTCGCATGGGATACTTCGATGAGCGCGACCCCGCGGTGATGCGCGCGATCCAGCTCCTGATCGAAGGCGCGCACGCCGAGGGACGAACGGTCGGGATCTGCGGGCAGGGCCCGAGCGTTTACCCGGAGTTCGCGGAGTTCCTGGTACGCGAGGGGATCGACTCGATCTCGCTCAACGCGGACACGGTCGTCTCGACGATCCGCACGATCGCGTCGCTCGAGCAGCGCATGAAGCTGCAGGGCCTGCGCGCTCGACCTTAGGAACGTTCGTTCGACGTGGGTGCCGGCCCCGGCCGGGACGTCCGAGGGGGACGCCATTGCGGAGCGAGGGGCGGTCCGGGGGAAGGGAGCGACAGTTCCGCGGAACGCGGCAATTCGTATTCGATGAACGAGCGTACGGAGCGAAAGCCGAGTGATTCGAGGCGTCGCTCGAGCCGAGAGGAATCCGCGAAGATCGAATACCGTGCGCCGGGGCCGGCCACTTCGCGTCCGACCGCGAACGCCACCAGGTCCGACGCGGCCCCGCGGCCTCGGGCCGGGGGTCGGGTCGCTACGGCGTGGATCCCCGCGGCGTGACGGTACCGGTAGACGAGCGCAGCCGAGACGACGTCCCCGTCCAGGGTGGCGAGCAACGGCACCAGGGTCTCGTGGGGATTCGGGTGGGTCCAAGCGATGTCGAGGGCAGCGCGAAACTCCGGACGCTCGCGCTCGGAGGTCCAGAACGAGGAAATGAGGTCGAGGTCCCGGCGCTCCGCCACGCGCACGTGAATGGCCGGGTCGGGCACCCGGGTCGTCGGTCCCCCCGCGAGCATGAGGACGAGCGGAGCGTCCTTCGGCCGGAACCCGAACCGGCGCAGCCCCGCCTCCACATGCCCCGGAACGGGCGTAGGGACACGGAAGGTCGGCCGTAACGCCCGCTGGAAATAATGGTCGAGGGCGTGCTCGAAGAAGGAGGTCTGCCGTTCCTTTCCTACTCCGAGCTCCTGAACGAAGTTGAACCGGGGAACGGGGAGCTTTTCGTGGGTGACCAGCGCCGCGCCCGCGATCTCGAACGCGAACCCGCCGAGGGTGAAGACAAACTGGCGCTCGGAGTAGAGCGCCGCCTCGATCTCCAGGTCGTCTCGGTCGGGGGCCACGGAAGGGGCAGCCTCCGACGGTTAAGGACTCTCACCGTCCGGCAGCTCACGAGGAAGACCCGGTCGGGACCGAACCATTAAGAGTCCGGACCCCTGCTTCGCCGCCGAGCGCCCTCGAGGGCCTTCGTGGGATTCCATGGTGGTCACGTCGCTACGGCCCCCCGCGATCGTCGCCGTTCTCGGAGGGGGGAACATGGGCAGTGGGATCGCTCAGGCCTGTGCTCAGGCCGGCTTCACCGTACGGGTTCGGGACGTGGACGACGCCGCGATCGCCCGGGGCCGGGGTCTGATCGAGAAGATGCTCGCGGGGGCGATCGCCCGAAAGAAGATCTCGGCCGCGAAGCGGGACGAGGTGCTCGCTCGCATCACGTTCTCGACCGACCTCGCCGAAACCGTTCGGGAGGCGGCGCTCGTGATCGAGGCGGTCTTCGAGGACCGGGACGTGAAGCGGACGCTCCTCGCGGAGGTGGCTCCCCTCGTGGGCCGGGATACGGTGGTCGCCACGAACACCTCCTCGCTCTCGGTCACCGAGCTTGCCGAGGGGTTCCCGAACCCCGGCCGGTTCGCGGGTCTCCACTTCTTCTACCCCGCAGCGGTGAACAAGCTCGTCGAGATCATCGCCGGATCCGCGACCGAGCCCACCATCGTCGCGGAGCTCGAGCGGTTCTCGTACTTGGTCCGGAAGATCCCGATCTTGACCGCCGACCGGGCGGGCTTCTGCGTGAACCGGTACTTCGTTCCCTACCTCAACGAGGCGGCCCGCCTCGCCGAGGAGAACGTTGCGAGCCTCGCGACGATCGAGGAGGTCGGCCGGGAACTCTTCGGCGCCACCCTCGGCCCGTTCGAACTCATGAACGTCACCGGCATCGCCATCGCCTTCCACGCCGAGACGAGTCTGTATCGTGCGTTCGGACCGGCGTACGCGCCCTCCGCGCTCCTCGAGTCCCAGTTCCGCTCGAACCTGCCATGGGCATGGAAGACGACGGAAGTCGAACCCTCGAAGAATGCGGCCGTGCGCGAGCGATTCCTCGGCCTCACCCTCGGGATCGCCACCCGGCTCGTCGAGGAGGGGGTCGCGAGCGCCGAGGCGACCGACCGAGGCGCGACCGTGGGACTACGACGTCGGTTCGGCCCGTTCGCCCAGCTATCCTCGGTCGGGGTCCCCGAGGGGCTCCGCCTGGTCGAGCAGTATGCTCACCGATGGCCGGGCAACTTTCCCGTCTCGAAGGAGCTTCGCGAACGCGCCGGCCGCGGCGAGCGTTCCTGGCCGCTCTCGCTCGTTCGGGTCGAGCGGAGCGGGCCCGTAGCCTGGGTCTTGCTCGACCGGCCCGAGGCGTTGAACGCGCTCAATTCCGAGCTCTTGGACCAGGTCGAAGCGACCTTCGAAGCTCTCGAGGCGGAGCACGGGATCCGGGTCGTGGTCCTCGCCGGGTCGTCCCCCGTATTCGCCGCGGGGGCCGACATCGCGGAGATGGAGCGCAAGACCCTCGCCGAAGGCGTCGCGTTCGGGTTCCAGGGCCAGCGGGTCGCCGAGACGATCGAACGATTCCCGGCGCCGGTGTTCGCCCTCGTGGAAGGGTATGCGCTCGGCGGCGGCCTCGAGCTCGCCCTCGCCGCCGACTTCATCATCGCCGCGGAGGGTTCCCTCCTCGGGCTACCCGAGGTCACCGTCGGGATCCACCCGGGCATGGGGGGCGCCACTCGGTTAACGCGGCTGATCGGGCGGGCCAAGACGAAGCTCCTTACGTACACCGGCATTCCCGTCACGGCGGAGGAAGCCTACCGCCTCGGGTTCGTGGTCAAGGTCGTGCCCGCTGCGAGCGCGCGCGAGGAGGTGGGAGCGATCGCGGAGTTGATCGCGACCCGCGCCCCGCTCGGGGTCCAGTGGGTGAAGCGGGTCATCGACCGCGGCATGGACGCGCCGCTCTCGACGGGCCTCCACCTCGAGGCGGAGTCCGCGGGGCATACGTTCGGGACGCAGGACCGGCTCGAAGGGATGCGCGCGTTCCTCGAACGCCGCAAGCCCGAGTTCAAGGGTCAGTGAGACGGCGCGGGTCCGCTACCCGGACGTCGACACGGCGAACGCGCGGTATTCCTCCGCGCTCATGAGTTCGCTCGCGGCGATCGGGGCGGAGAGATGCAGCCGGAAGATCCAGCCCTTGCCGTAGGGGTCCTGGTTGATCAGCTCGGGATGCGCCTTGAGCTCGGCGTTCACCGCGGTCACGGAGCCGTTGCCCGGAGCGTAGACGTCGGCGACCGTCTTCACCGACTCGAGGACGAGAACGCTCGCGCCCTTCACCGCGGCCTTGCCGGCCGCCGGAAGGTCGACGAACACGATGTCGGTGAGCTGGCCCTGCGCGTGGTCGGTGATCCCCACCGTCGCCTCCTCGCCGTCGACCTTCACCCACTCGTGGCTCTTCGTGTACCGAAGCTCGTTCGGAACCTTCTCCTCGCTCATGTCGTCCCACCCTCCCATGCCGCGCCGTACTTCACCTGTTCCTTCGTCGGCTCATCGAGCCGGATGCCGAGCGGAGCGAGCGCGGCGCGCGCGACCTCGCGGTCGAGCTCGGGGGGCACGGGATGGACCTTGCATTCCATCTCCCGACCGTGCTTCGCCAGGTGCTCCGCGCTCAGCGCTTGAAGCGCGAACGATAGGTCCATGATCTCGACGGGGTGGCCCTGGCCGGCGGCGAGGTTGATGAGGCGCCCTTCTCCCAGCAGGTACGCCCGTCGCCCGTCGGCGAAGCGGTACTCCTCCACCTGGGGGCGCGCCGTACGGTGGCTGACGGCCATCCCCTCGAGGTCCGATTTCGAGACCTCCACATCGAAGTGGCCCGAATTCGCGAGCAGGCAGCCGTCCTTGAGCACCCGGAAGTGCTCGGTCCGGACGATCCCGGTATTCCCCGTGACGGTCACGATGAGGTCGGCCTCCCGGGCGGCGTCCAGCATCGGCATCACCCGGAACCCGTCGAGACGCGCTTCGATCGCGCGCACCGGATCGACCTCGGTGACCACGACGTCCCCTCCGAGGCCGCGGAGGCGGGCGGCGACCCCCTTTCCGCACCAGCCGTAGCCAGCGACCACGCAGACCTTTCCGGCGATGAGCAGGTTGGTCGCGGTCAGGATGCCGTCGATCGTCGACTGGCCCGTGCCATAGCGGTTGTCAAAGAGATGTTTCATCTCCGCGTCGTTGACCGCGATCGCCGGGAAGAGGAGCTTCCCCGTCTTTTCGAGCGCACGGAGCCGCGTGACGCCCGTCGTCGTCTCCTCGGTCGAGCCGCGGATCTTGCCGCGCCCGCGTCCCGAGGTATGCACGAGGGCGACCAGGTCCGCCCCGTCGTCGATGATGACGTCGGGGTCGGCGTCGAAGAGCGCCCGGATGCCGGCGTCGTACTGGGCGATCGACTCTCCCTTCTCCGCCCAGGTGGGGACCCCTTCCTCGCGGACGGCGGCGACCGCGTCATCGTCGGTCGAGAGGGGGTTGCCCGCGGCGAGACGGACGTCCGCCCCGGCAGCCTGGAGCGCGAGGGCGAGCACGCAGGTCTTCGCCTCGACGTGCAGGACGGCGGAGACGAGGAGACCGCGCAGAGGGCGCTCGCTCTCGAAGCGGCGGCGGACCCCTTCGAGGACCGGCATGTGCGAGCGCGCCCACTCGAGCTTGAGACGCCCGCGCGCGAGGTCCCCGGTCATTCGGAATCGACCCGTGGTAGACCGGGCAGAGATAAAGGCTGAGGGAGGGAAGGGGTTGGTCAACGACCGCGCCGATCGCGATTCCTTACTGGGTCACCGCGTTGCAGAACGGACAGACGAGGTACTCGGTCGGGATCTCCTTGCCGCAGCTGGGGCACGCCTTGAGGCCCGCCCCGCCGGCCGCCGGCGGAGGTACCGCGGCGGAGGTCGAGGGTGGGGTCGGGGCCGCCGTGGCGGAGGTCGAAGCGGCCCCGGTCCCCGCGTAGGAAGTCGAGCCGCCGCCACCCTTCGGAGGCATTCGACCGGCGTCCGACTCGGGCGTGGTCTGCGTGCCGACCGGGGGCGCGGTCATGCCGGCGCGGGCGGTTCCCTGGCCTTGCTGGAGGCTCCACTGGCTGAACGGCGTATAGGTCGGCTGGCGCTTCCACCAGTCCCAGAAGGCGCCCTCGCTGTAGTTGTCGCCGAGCTCCTTCTTCGCCTCGGCCCGGTACTTCTCGGTGAAGTCCGCGTAGGCTTGCTTCTCGGGGTCGGACTCGGCCTCCCCGGGCGTACCGAGGAGCTGGGCCGCGCACTCGGGGCAGAACTTCGAATCGGCTGGGATCGTGGAGGCGCACCGGCTGCAGCGGATGAGGTCGGTCTCGAACTCCGCGCCGCACTTCGGACAGATGGTCGCGTCCTCCGGGATGAGGCTACCGCACTCGCCGCACTCCACGAGCTTGCCCGCGGCCTGGCGTCGAGCGACGAAGAGGAACAGCAGGATGGCGACCACGGCAGCTGCGGCAATGGCGATCCAGACCCAGAGCGGCAGCCCGAGGAACGTCTGGAAGAGGAAGCTCGCGGGCGAGGAGGGGGACGGCGGGACCGAGTACGTTCCCGGCAGCGTGTAGTTCGTCTCCCGGCTGTTGTAGCTCGCCATCGCCTTCAGCACGTAGGTGGTCCCGGGGATCAGGAGCCCGGTGAGCGCCGACCATTGCATCGAGAATGGTCCCGGCAACGCGGCGGTTCCGGCGATCGTCACGGGGCTGCCGCCGTTGACGGGCGTGGCAAAGAGCTCGATCAGGGCAGGATGGGAGCCGTTGTACGCCAGAATGCCGGTCGAGAAGTACGTCGTGGAGAGGTCGAGGGGCGACGTGGGCGGAACGAAGCTCGTGAACGCGATCTCGGACGGAGCGAACTTCATCGAGACATTCTGCGCGAAGTTGCCGTTACCGAGCCAGGTGCTCCCACTGTTGTTGTTCCAGCTGAGGGCGAGAGAAAGATTGTAATCGAACCAACCGTGGAGGCCCGTGATGTTCTCGGTGGCCTTCCACGTGAGCGTGAACGTGACGGATTGGCCGGGTCCCGCGAGGTGCGGGGATGTGTTCTCGTAGGAAGCGAGGACCGTGGTCGCGTTGTAGTAGAGCCAGGCCGAGAGTTCGTTGATGGTGCCGTTCCCGACGTCGTTGACGGTCACCTCCACGCCGAGGGTCTGGCCGAGCTCGACCGTCGTATTGTCGAGGCCGTTGGCCTGCACCGTGGCGGACGCGACGGTCACGATCGTCTGGGAGAAGGTCACGGAGACGTTCTGGGTGAGGTTGCCTCCCGCGAGGGTGGCGTTGTTGTAGTTCCAATCGACGATGGCCGTGAAGTTGTGGGCGAACGCTGCGTTGATGCCGGTGATGTTCTTCGTCGCTCGCCAGTCGAGATTGAAGGTCGTCTGCTGGCCCGGCGTGGTCAGGTGGAGGGTCGTGTTCTCGTACGTCGCGAGCAGCGCGCTCGGCAGGCCTGTGGTGTTGTAGAGGAGGGTGCCTTGGACCTGGTCGATCGGGGCCGTGCCGATGTCGGTGACCAGGACCCGCGCGTCCAGCGTCTGGCCGAGGTAGACGGTGGGGCTCGCGACCCCGTTCGCTAGGACCGTGACCGAGGTGACGACGACCGCGCCGAAGTACTGGTTGAACTGTTGCACCGGGCCGAAGTCGGGTCCGGCGACGGCGGGGGGCGACTGGGCGACGCCCTCGGGGTACGGGCTCACCGACCAGTTGAACCAGTGGGGGCTCACGCCGACCGCGGGAACGATCACGCCGATGTGGTATCCGCCGAGGAAGAGCCCGTCCGGGAGAGTCGGACCCGTGAGGTTGGAGGAGGCGAGCAGAACGGCCGCCCGGCCCGTTACGTTCGACTCACCGTACGCTTGTACGCCGTGTTGTGCGTCCCAGTACTGGACGTACCCCCAGATCTCGGGGTTCGAGATGGCGAGGTCGTTGAGGGCGTTCGCGGTCGCGTTGTCCGTCTGTTTGGTCGAGTAGGCATAGTACGCCTTGACCTGGGCGTCGGGAATGGGGAGGAACCCGCCCCGGCCGGTCAGGTTGAACTGCGCCCAGCGGTAGAAATAGGCCTGACTCGCGGCGTCCGGAAGGACCGCTGAAGTGCTGAAGACGCCCGGGAGCGGGTTCAGCACGGTGTCGTTCGCAAGGAACGCCACGGCGCCGTCGGTGAGGAGGAGCTTGTTCGACCCCCACGGGAAGGGATGCGTTTGCGAGGTCGAATTCGCCGGCAGGAGGTCCCAGTTCAGGCCGAAGGACGTGTCGATGCTGTTGAGCGTCGACCCGGCTCCGGAGAACATCACATTGTAGTCGACGGAAGGAAGGAGTGAGATCTCGGACGAGACGTTCACCACGGCCGGTCCGGACACCACGTCGAAGTCGATGGCGATCTTGGAGGGGCCCGCCCCGAAATCTCCCGTCCAGTTGAGGTAGTTCAGGACGCCGTCCTGAGTGATGTTCTGAAGAAGATTCGCGGGCAGAGGGAGCAAGAACGAACCCGACCCTCCGCTCGCGAAGTTGAGACCGACCGCGACGGCGTACTCCGAACCATCGTACCAGACGTTCGCATCGACAGATGCGGAAGTCGCCGAGTTGGGGTTGGTCCAGTTGACGATCAGGTTGCCGGCCTGGAAGTCCGCGTTGGGGTACAACCAATCCTGGGAAAGGTTCGCGGCGTCGGTGGGGGTCGAGAGCGCGCTAAAGTTGTGGTTGCCGAGCCCGATGGGGACGAGGGCCGGGTTGCCGGGGAGCCCGAGGGGAACGGGCTGCGCGTGGCCGAATGCGTTGGTGTTGTCCGCGTAGGTGTCGATGATCGAGGAATTGAAGGCGTTGAGTTCAGCTCCGCCGACGACCGTAACGGAGGGAGCGTAGAGGGTGTCTCCGAAGATCGCGTTGGGCTCGAACCCGGAAAGGGTGCCGACGACGGGGTTCGAGGTGATTCGCGAGCTGTTGAGGGTTAGGTCGGCCGAAGCGCCTTCCACGTTGAGCCATCCGGGGAACGCGAACGTGGAGTTCCACGCCGTCATGTCGTTCAGGACGGTGACGTTGAGCTTGGCGTAGGCGTTGATGATCGATACGTCGGTGGTCACGGTGGAGTTGTACAGGTTGACCGTCCCGTTATCGATGAAGCGGAAGATGTGGGAAAGTCGCTGCACGGGCGTGCCCGTGTTCGAGACGAACTGGACGAACGAGAGGGTGACGTTCCGGACGATGAGCGTCCCACCGCGTTCGACCGTGATGTTCCCGCCCTGGAAGTAGGTGTGGGTGCCGGGCGTGGGCTGGATCACGAACCGCTCGCCGGGGGTAACGAGAAGGTCGCCGTGCGTGAAGGGGGAGGCCGCGGCCGTCGTATGGGAGGGGGCCGCCAAAGCCGTCGGGCCGTGCGCGGTCGCGAGCACGCTGAGCCCGCCCACGACCATCAGGGCGACCACAAGGATGGAGAGCCCGACCGAAATCGACCGACGAGCGCTGCGCCCGATACTCCCGGCTCGTGAGGGAGCTCGCAATGAAAGGCTCACGAACAGAAGAAAGGCCGAGTTCTGGTATTTAAGAGTGCCTTCGCTTACGGAAGACCACGGGCTTTTTCCCTCGAGCCGGGACGCTCGAATGGGTCAAAATCCGGGGCCCCGGACCACCAGCTTTCCGAACAGGTCCGGAGCGTCGAACCGGTGGAACGCGACGCTCGCCTGCTCGAACGGGAACGTCGAGTCCACGACCGCCCGGAGCTTTCCGGAAGCCAGGTGACCGAGGACCTCGTCAAACTCCTCCCGCGACGACATCGTGCTCCCGCGCACCGAAGCTTGTCGCCAGAACAGCGTGCGCACGTCCAGTTCCACCTTGGGGCCGGCGCTCGCTCCGATCACGACCGCCCGGCCCGCTCGCGCGAGCGAGCGCACGGAACGGGGGAGGGTCGGAGCGCCCACCGAATCCAGGATCACGTCGACGCCGTTCTTCTCGCTCCACTCCCAGAGCACTCGGTCGAGGGGACGCACGTCCGAGTAGGTGAGGAAGGCGTCGGCCCCGAGCGCCCGGACCTTGGCCTCCTTGGCCGAGGAACGCGCGACGACGGCCACCCGGGCTCCGAGGAGCTTTCCGACTTGGACGGCCGCGGTCGGAATGCCCCCTCCGGCGCCGATTACGGCCACCCGGTCGCCCGGGCGGACCTCGCCGACGGTCTTCAGCGCCCGCCACGCCGTGAGGAACACGAGGGGCGACGCGGCTCCTTCCTCGAACGACATCCGGTCGGGAAGCGGGTGGACGTTACGTCGCGGGACGACCGCGAACGAGGTAACCGTTCCCTGGACGTGCTCTCCGAGGATCCGGTAGTTACGGCAGAGGGCCTCCCGGCCGGCGAGGCAGGCGGGGCAGGTTCCGTCCCACATTCCCGGATTGAGCAGGACCTTGGTCCCCTCCGCGAGGTCCTGCACATCACCCCCCGCGCGATCGACCGTGCCGGCCCCGTCCGAGCCCAATACGTGCGGGAGGGCGACGGGGACCCCGGGGATCCCTTCGAGAGTGAAACGGTCGAGACGGTTGAACGCAGCCGCGCGGATCCGCACCCGGACCTCGCCCGGACCGGGCTCGGGCTCCGGAATATCGACGTACTCCAGCCGGTCGAGCCCACCGTGGGCTGCGAAACCGAACCCCTTCACGGCCCGCTACCTCTTCGAGGCGGCCCGCCAGCGGGTTCCCCCGGCGTCGTCCTCGAGCTCCACTCCGGAGGTCCGAAGCTCGTCCCGGATCCGGTCGGCCTCGGCAAAGTCGCCCCGAGCTCGGGCCCGGGCCCGTGCGGCGAGGACGACGGGAACGACGGCGGCCCAGGCACCCGCAGCACCGGCGGAGGCATGGCCGAAGAGGCCGAGCACCTCCTCGCCCCAGCGATACGGCCCGTTGAGCTCCTCGAGCGCGCTCCCGGAATATCCTTCGAGGCGGGGGACCTCGTCGGCGAGCCGTCGCGTCCAGCTGAAGAGAAGGGCGATCGCCTCGCGCGTGTTGAAATCCTCCGAGAGCACGGTGTCGAGCCGTTCCACGAGGTGCTCTACTTCGTCACCCAGCGCCTCGGGAAGGTCCTCGCCGGGCCGTTCGGCACCGTCCCGCTCCAGGACCTCCAAGATCCGGTCGGACACGAACGTCAACCGCGTGTGCGCCTCCCGCGCTTCCTCGAGGCTCTTGCCCGCCTGGAAGGCGAGCGGGCTCCGATAGTGGGCGTTCAGGTAGTAAAGGCGCAGGGGACCGGCGCCGACGCGTTCGATCGCGTCGTCCAGGGAGACGACGTTGCCGATCGACTTCGACATCTTCTCCTCCTCCATCAAAAGGAGCCCTCCGTGCATCCAGTAACTCACGAGCGGGGCAATGCCCGTCGCGGATTCCGCGAGCGCGATCTCAGCCTCGTGGTGCGGGAAGATGAGGTCAATCCCGCCGCCGTGGAGGTCGTAGCGTTCGCCCAAGAGGCGGATCGTCATGGCGGTGTCCTCGATGTGCCAACCGGGACGTCCGGGTCCCCACGGGCTCTCCCAGCTGGGTTCGCCCGGGGTCGCCGCCTTCCAGATCACGAAATCCTCGGGGGAGCGCTTGCGTGCATCGAGCTCGAGCCTGGCCCCGGGCTTCAGGGCCTCGACCCTTTGACCGGAAAGTTTGCCGTACTCAGCGAACTTCGCGACGGAGAAATAGACGGACCCATCGTCCGCGACGTAGGCGTACCCCTTGTCGATCAGGGTCCGCGTCTGCGCGATGATCTCAGGAACGTAATCGGTCGCGAACGGGTAGTAGTTCACCGACCGGTTCCCGAGCCGGTCCATGGAGCGTTGGAACTCGAGAAAGTGACGGTCGGCGAGGGTGAGCGGGTCGACGTCCATCTCGCTCGCGCGCGCGATCAGCCTATCGTCGAGGTTCGTGACGTTCTGGACGTAGAAGACTCGGTAGCCCCAGCGCCGAAGCGCGCGGGCGACGACGTCGAAGAACGTCATCGTGCGTCCGTGCCCGACGTGAGCGGGAGCGTAGGGCGTCAGGCCGCAAACGTAGAGACCCACCCGGGGCGGTGCGATGGGCGCGAAGCCGCGGGTCTCGCGCGTCCGAGTGTCGTAGACGGTGAATCGGCGCACGTTCAGGTCCCCTTCAGGGCGCGCCGCACATCGTCCGCGAGGTCCGCCGGGTCCTCGATCCCGCACGAGAGCCGAACGAGCCCGTCCGTGACCCCATGAGCCTCGCGCTCGCGGCGCGGAACGCTCGCGTGGGTCATCGTGGCCGGGTGGTCGACGAGCGACTCGACGCCGCCCAAGCTCTCGGCGAGGGTGAAGACCGTGAGGCCCTTCAGAAATCGCAACGCGGCCCTACGACCGCCCTCGAGCTCGACGCTGACCATCCCGCCGAACCCGCTCATCTGACGTCGGGCGAGCGAGTACTGAGGATGAGTACGGAGTCCGGGATAGAGCACCCGTCGGACGCGGCGGGGCCCGCAGAGAGCCTCGGCGACGGCGCGCGCGCTCTCGCCGTGAGCCCGCATGCGGACACCGAGCGTATGGATCCCTCGCAGGGCGAGGAAGCAATCGAACGGGCTCGGAACTGCGCCGACCGCGTTCTGCAGCCAGGCGAACTGTTCGCCGACCTTCGCGTCCCGGACCACGAGCGCTCCCCCGATGATATCGGAATGGCCCCCGAGGTACTTCGTGGTGGAATGGAGGACGATGTCCGCCCCGTGTTCGAGGGGTCGTTGCAGGGCGGGCGTGGCGAACGTGTTGTCCACGACCACCGAGGCATGGGCTCGATGGCCCAGTCGAACCGCCTCGGGGAGGTCGACGAGCTTCAAGAGCGGATTGGTCGGAGTCTCGAGGTATACCATGTCCGCAGGTGAGCTCAGCGCGGAGCGAAGGTTCGCGAGGTCCGTCATGTCGACGTAATCGACCCGGAGCCCGAACTGCCGACGGTGGTGCTCGAACAATCGCCAGGTTCCGCCGTAGACGTCGTCCACCGACACGATCCGGGACCCACTAGGGACCGATTCCAGGAGCGTGGTCAGCGCGCCCAGCCCGGACGAGAACGCGAGGCCCGTAGCTCCCCCCTCGAGCTTCGCAAGGGTCGTTTCGAGGACCGCCCGGGTCGGGTTCCCCGAGCGCGAGTAGACGTATCCTTGGTTGCGGTTCGGGGCCGCCTGGCGGAAGGTGCTCGAGAGGTAGATCGGGGTGTTCACCGCCCCGGTCAAGGGGTCGGCCGGCTGACCGTCGTGCAGGAGTCGCGTGTTAAATCGCATGTTGCCCGCCTTCCTCGGAGAGGTATCCTAGGAGGTCGTGACGCGTAAGCACTCCGATGACGGCCCCCGTGACCGCGTCGCGCACCACCACCGTTCCTTCTTCCCGGAGACGCCGAAGGAGTTCGGCGACGGGAGCGTCGGCCGGGACCTCGGGGAACGGTTCCGACGGGACCGCTCCGACGGAGCGGTCGAGCACGGTCTCGTCCATCAAGCTCCGACGCAGAATGTCGTCCTCCTCGAACCGGCCGACGTTGCTCGTTCCGGCGAGGACCGGAGCCTGAGCGATCCCGTGATGACGGAGCAGCGCCAGCGCGCCGCGGACGACGGTGGTGGGTTCCACCGCCACGAGCGCCGGAGT
>JBEKEY010000039.1:0-17909 GCA_050013595.1 Thermoplasmata archaeon
GTTCCAGGCATTGCTCTGCGTGATGTTCGCGACCAGGTTGCGGTGCGTCAACATCGCGGCCTTCGGGCGCCCGGTCGTCCCCCCCGTGTACTGAAGGACCGCCACGGTCGTGCGGGGGTCCGACGTGACGAGGGAAACCGACCCGGGCGTGGTGACTGCCTTCTTCCACGGCCGAACCGATGGGCCGGCCGGGAAGGCCGTCGGCAACTTCTGCCTGCGCAGGACGCTGTTGACGAACGGTCGCAGGTACCACGGATAGAATTCGCGTAGCCTCGCCACGAAGACGGTAGGCACGGTGTAGTCGGCCCGCACTTTCTCGAGGTTGGGGTAGAGGATCTCGAGCGTGACGAGCGCTTTCGGAGTCGCATCCTTCAGCAGGCGACTCAGGTCCTGCCCGAGGTAAAGGGGGCTCACCTGCACGACCACGGCGCCGAGCCGCAGGACCGCGAAGAACGCGATCGGATACGCCGGACAGTTCGGCATGTAGAGGGCCACGTGGTCCCCGGGACCCACGCCCTCCCGCGCGAGCGAGGCGGCGAACCGTTCGCTCTGCTCCCAGAGTTCGCGGTAGCTCCACCGGGAGCCGTAGTAGAGGACCGCGGTGCGGTCGGGCCATTTCCGCACGCTCTGCTCGATGAACTGCGGTAGCAGCTGGTCCGGGATGGTCACGTGTCTCGGACGCTGAGGGGGGTAACTCCGATACCAGACACGATCCTCGGGGGCCGGAGGGGTCGCGGTCATCGGTCCCGCCTACCCCGAGGAAGCGGCTTCGGCGTCCTTGGCGAACTGGACCCCGGGCTTGTAGCTGGTCACGTAATGGACCCGGTCGCCGATCGCGATCTGGTTCTCCGCGCGGACGGTCGGCATCCAGCCGGTGATGCGTCCGCCTCCGTCGAGCTCGACCACGACATAGGCATAGGGGGCTTCGTTCAGGTACTCATCCCCCGGTACGGTGAGGATGGTGAAGGCTGCCACCTTGCCCTTCGTCCCGAGTTCGGTCTCCTCGAGCTTCGGGTGTCCGCAGCGCGAGCAGGCGAGGCCCCAGGTGGCGGTGATGAGCCCGCAGTCCGCGCACCGGAACCCTCGAAGCTTGCCGCCTTCCTCGTAGCCCTTGACGAACTCGTCGATCGTGTGCGAAGCGGCGGGCAGGGAATCGGTCAATCTCGACCCCCCCTACCGTCGGGAGAAGATGTGGACCGAGCACGAGCCGCCCGTAGCTCCAACATTGTGAGCGAGGGCGGTCTCGGTGCGGGGGACCTCTCGTCCCTGTGCGAGTCCGTTCATCTGCTCGAAGATCTCCACGACCTGGCTCGCTCCCGTGGCGCTGACGGGGTGGCCCTTGGCCTTGAGTCCCCCCGATGAGTTCACGGGCAACTTCCCATCCCGCGCGGTCGTGCCGTCGAACTCCTCCTGGGCACCGGTGCCCTTCGGGAAGAAACCGAGGTCCTCGAGCGCGAGCACTTCGGCGATCGTAAAGCAATCGTGGACCTCGAGGAAGTCGATGTCCTTGGGCGCGAGGTGGGCCTGGCGGAAGGCCTTCTCGGCGGCAAAGCGGGTGGCCGGTATACTGAGGAGGTCGGGCCGGTCGTGCATATCGGTGACCGAGCCGGCCCGGGCGGACGCCCGCACGACGAGGGGCTCGGTGGCGGGGGACTTCACGAACTCCTTGGCCGCGACCACAACGGCGGCCGCCCCGTCCGAGAACGGGCAACAGTCGTAGAGCCGAAGAGGAGAGGCGATGATCGGGGAGGAGAGGTACGTCTCCATCGAGATCTCCTTTTGAAAGTGCGCGTGCGGGTTCCGAGCCGCGTTCGCGTGGTTCTTGATCGCCACGGCGCCGAACATCTCCGGGCGCGTCCGGAACTCCTGGCGGTACGCGCTCGCGAGGGTCGCGTAAAGGCCGGGGAACGTAGCTCCGTTCTTGGTTTCGTACGGATAATCCGCGGCGATGGCAAAGTAGCTGGTCGCGGTCAGGGTGTCGAGGTGCGAGAGCTTCTCGACGCCGACCACCAGCGCGGCGTCCGTGAACCCTCCCGCGACATGGACGAAGGCCTCGTGGAGCGCGGCGCTCGAGGAGGAGCAGGCCGATTCCACTGTGACGGACGGGACGTGCGGGATGCCGAGTCCGTTGTTGATGAGAGGGCCGATATGACCCTGGTGCTCCGAGATCCCGAAACAGTTGGCGGCGAACGTGTAACCGATGTCCTTCGGCTCGAGGCCGGCCTGGCGGATCGCCTCCATCGAGACCCGGGTCGCCGCTTCGCGGGAAGATTCCTTCATCCGGCCGAAGCGATTGGCGGCGGCCCCGACCACCCACGTCTCGCGCATCTGTCCTTCCGTTTTGTTAGCACGAGAGTTCGTTTAACCTAACCGCCCTTGGTCGCCGCCACGGTCTCTTCTTCCATCTCCGGAAGGCCGAGCAGGTGGCGGAGGTGGTCGAACGCTCGCTTGGCCGCGAGCGGGTCCTGCGTCTTGAAGAGAATACGTCCGGCGCGGCTGATCGTGACCTCCGGGTCGAGCGAGGCGATCAGCATCACCCGCGCATCGACCAAGGGAATACCGTCCTTTTCGAGGAGGATCCGCACGGCCCGTAGGTCGAGCGGGCTCGGTGGGTCGGGTATCGCCTCGTATCCGCCGTTGTTCGAACAGAGCCGCAAGCGACGGTACATGAGGCAGGCGGTGGGTATCTCCCGCACAGATAGCGCTTCGCCGCGCGATGGCCCCCGGGCATACCCGCACCCGATGAACGGTTCGGTCCGCGTCCCGGAGCCTACGACATCGGCGCGCCGCACTTCGCGCAGAACTGGGCGGTCGCCAGATTGGGGGACCCGCAATGAGAACAGAACCGCTGCGAGGTTCCGGGCCGCAGCGGAGGCGCGGCCGGAGGCCCCCACGAACTGGTCGGCGTGGGTTGATACAACGGCAGGCCGTAGCCGGACGGACCGTACACCGGTTGCGGCATCACCGGAGGCCGCCAGGTCGCGGCGAGGATCCCGCCGAGCAGCGCGAGGATGAGGCCGAGGAAGAAACCGTCGCCTCCGAAGAGACTGAAGAACGCAAGGACAATGATGACGATCCCCCAGGTTCGGGTCGACGCCGGGGTGCTCTTCAGACGGAGAGCAGCGTAGACGATCACGGCCCCGAGGACGATGCCGACGACTCCCTCACCGATCACCAGGGCCGAGATCGCTTCGCCCGGCAGAAGATTGTCCAGAAAGGATTGGAGGAAGATCCCCTCGAGAACTCCCGCCACCCCGGCGAGAGCAATGAGGGCCCCGCCGATCAACGAGAGCCAGTAGGCGGTACTGGGGAACATCGACCCGTACGAAGACGAGCTCATCGGACCGCCACCGGAGCGCCGAGTATATCAAGAAACGCGATGCCGCGAGGTCCCGGTCGCTCGGAGGCGGTACGGCCTAGAGGATGACGGCCCTGCGAACGCAGTCGTCGACCATTTGGTCCGGGTCGATGCGTTCCTCTTCCTGGAGGATCTGGACGAGATTCGACCGGGTCGCGGGCCGGTCCGGAACGGCCTGGCAACAAACCCCCGGCCGGGTCGAGATCTCGTAAGTCCCGATCGATTTCGCGACCGTCTCGATCTCGTGCTTGTCGAACCCGATGAGAGGGCGGACGATCGGCAACCCGACCGCCGCGGTGGCGGTCCGCATATTCGACAGAGTTTGGGAGGCGACTTGACCGAGCGCCTCGCCGGTCGCGAGGAACGTAGCTCCTTCTCGAATCGCGATCTTCTCCGCCGACCGCCACATGAATCGGCGGCAGAGGACGCACCCCACGTGGCGGTCCGTGGAACGCATGAGGGCGACCTGCGTCGGGCCGTGAGGGAGGAGATACATCGGGATCGGTTGATGGTAGCGCTCGCGGAGCACCGTGAGATGGTCGACCACCTTGGCGAGCGGAGAATCGTCCGTGAACGGTCGGTTGTCCATGTGGACGGTGACCATCTCGTGGCCCTGGCGGAGTAGATAGTGCAATGCGACGGGGGAGTCGATCCCGCCGCTCATGAGCATCACTCCGCGCGCCATGCGTCCCATCTACTCGGCCTCGCTATTTAGGAAGGCGGTCGCGGGGGAGGCCCCCCGCGAGCGGTAAATAGCGAACTCGGGTCCATCGCCCGATGGTTGAGGAAGCCGCCGGTCCTCCGACGCCCCTCAAGTGCCGGGTGGAGGGCCACGGGCCGCCCATCGTGCTCCTGCACGGCATCGGGGGCAACCACACGGTCTGGAACGAGATCATTCCCGGGCTCGCGAAAGAGTTCCAGATCGTAGCTCCCGACCTTCGGGGTCACGGCCGGACCCCCGCCCCTCCCGACTCCCAGTTCACCTTCGCGGAAATGATGGGGGACGTGATGCGCCTCGTCGACGACCAGGGCATAGATTCTGCCCACTGGGTCGGACTGAGCGGAGGGGCGCTCTTGGCGCTGCGCATCGCCCTCGACCGGCCCGAGCGGACTCGGAGCCTGACGATGGTGAGCGGCGCCGCCTACACCGACGCTCACTCGCGCTCGATCGCCGAACGATGGTCGGAGACGTACGCGAAGGAAGGCCCCGACCGGTTCGCGCTTCGGCTCCTCAAGGATCTCTACTACCCGGACTGGATCGAGGCGAACCTCGACTTCGCGGACGCCGTGCGCGAGCAGGTGAAGCATCAGGATTTCACGCCCGCGGTTCGCTGGGGAAGATCGATGGGCACGTTCGACGAGCGGAACCGTATCGCGACGCTCGTTCGACCCACGCTCATCGTCCAAGCGATGGACGATGCGGTCGTGGATGCCTCGCATGGCCGAATCCTCCGGCAGTCGATCCCGGGAGCTCAGATCCGGATCCTGGCCGAGACCGGCCACATGGTGCCGGTCGAGCGGCCGCAAGAGCTTCTCGAGGCGGTCCTCAAGTTCATTCGCTCGGTCGAATCGCGGCCGGCCGTCTCTACGGGGTAGACGGAGCGGAGCAGCCGAGGACCGCGAGCTTATGACCCCGGACCCGAATCCGGGGGTGATGGCGTCCCCCGGTACCTCCGACCTCGCCGCTCGCCTGTCCCAAGCCGAACGAGAATTGAAGGAACTGCACCTGCGCGTGGTCGCCCTCGAACGGATGCTGGGCGCGGGAGAATTGCATCCGGCCGATTCGTCGACCGTCCAGAAGAAAGTCTCGTACGACTGGCAATCATGAGCTCCGCGGGACCCGGGGATCGAGTTCCCGGGACCGCGCCGACCGGCCCACGTGAGCTGGTCCAACGGTTTCCCGCGCTCGCGCCGCCGGTGTCGACCGCCGGAGCGGCCGTCGTGATCGTGCTTCGGCAGGGCCTCACCTCCGTCGAGACCTTGCTGATCGAGCGGGCCGAACGGGCCGACGACCCCGCGTCGGGGCAAGTCGGACTACCCGGGGGTCACGTAGATGAGGGGGACGGGTCGCTCGCGTCGACCGCGCTGCGGGAGCTCGAGGAGGAGGTGGGCCTACGCCGCGCCGACTTGGACGGCGAGCTCCGCTACGTCAGCACCGAACTGGCGATTCGCTTCGGTCTCAAGGTCGGGATCTTCGCGGCGTTGCTCGGCCCGGACGCCGCCGGGCCCTCGATCGCGAGCTCGGAAGAGGTCGCCCACGTGTTCTGGCTACCGCGTTCCGCTCTCGCGACCTCCCGTCCGATCGAACGCGAGACCAGCCGGGGATTGGCGGAGGTCCCGGCCACGGTTTACGAGGGCCACATCCTGTGGGGCTTCACCCGCCGGA
The DNA here is from genome assembly GCA_050013595.1 of Thermoplasmata archaeon. Taxonomy (GTDB): domain Archaea; phylum Thermoplasmatota; class Thermoplasmata; order Lutacidiplasmatales; family UBA184; genus Lutacidiplasma. Next base: position 5,745 of record JBEKEY010000039.1, read on the forward strand.
TCCTGTGTCAGTTCTTCGGCGTGGCGAACGAAGGAGAAGCCATTGGGCCGATCTTCGTTCCTCGCACCACGGATTTCTGAGTCGACGTTCGAACGGCCCACCGGTCGACCCGTTTCGGAAGGAACACCCACGGAAACAGGGGAAGATGACTCGAAGACTGCACTGTCCTCACTGCGACCGAGATTTCGACCTCGACCTGATTCCCGGAGTGTCCGTGACCGCGGTGCGCCTCGGGAACTCGCGGTACATGCGCTGTCCGCTCTGTCACCGCTTCGCCACCTTCCGGTTGAACCGAGCGAAGGACGGCGGACCGCAGTCGACGCCGGGGGAACCGACGTCGCCTCCGACCTCGGATGCCCGGGCCGGAAGCTCGGCGACTCGGCCGTTCCCGCGGTTCGACGACCGCCGCACATCGATGCGATGGATCGGCGTCCTGCTGGCGCCAGCGGTCGCCCTCGCGCTCTTCGCGGCGTTCGTTCCGCTTTCCACGAAGACTGCCCTGGTCGTTCTTCTGACAAGCGGAGTTCTAACCGCGGTCGCGGTGATCCTGATGGTCGGGTTCCTACTTCCCGACCGGGTTCGCTAGGCTCCGGACCCCCAAATCCCTCCGGACGCCCGGGGGTCGGTTTCTCCTCGAGATGGGGCCGTTTCGGACGCGCGATGCTTTAAATAGTGGCTTAAATACTCAGGCCCGCGGGGATTGGCGTTGGTTAGGATCCGTATCGAGAACGTCGTGGCCTCCACTTCCCTCGGGGACGAGCTCGATCTCCAGTCGATCGCACTGGGTCTCGACGGCGCCGAGTACGAGCCCGAACAGTTCCCGGGCCTGATCTATCGGCTGAAACAGCCCAAGACGGCTATCCTGCTCTTCCGCTCCGGCAAGGTCGTCTGCACCGGCGCAAAGAGCATGCACGAGGTCGAGGCATCGATCCAGACGGTGGCCGCGCAGATCAAGAAGGGCGGTCAGAAGATCAACATGCACCCCAAGATCGAGGTCCAGAACATCGTCGCGAGCTCGGACCTCGAGAGCGAGATCAATCTCAACGCGATCGCCGTCACGCTGGGTCTCGATCGAGTGGAATACGAGCCGGAGCAATTCCCCGGCCTCGTCTGCCGCATCGAAGAACCGAAAGTGGTCGTCCTCCTGTTCGGGAGCGGCAAGCTCGTCTGTACCGGCGCCCGGAAGCCCTCGGACGTCGAGGTCGCCGTGAAGAAGATCACGAAGGAGCTCCAGGGCGCGGGTCTCCTCCGCTAAGCCGGGCCCGGGGAGCCGGGATGCCCCTTCCGAGAAACCTGCCGGTCGTCGATCACCACTGCCACCTCTCCCCGAAGGGAGATGAGGTCCGGGCGGCCGAGCGGTTCCGTGCGGCGGGCGGAACCCATCTGTTCCTCGCCACGCAGAACTACGAGGACTCCGTCCCGCTGACGGTCGAAGCCTACGATCGGCAGTTCGTGACCACCTGTCGAATCGCCCGCAAAGTGCACGAGGAGGTCGGCGTCCGGGCCTACCCGGTGCTGGCCCCGTATCCGATCGACCTCGTGGAGGCATCGGCGCGGGTCGGGACGCAAGCAGCGCTCGAGCTCCACTGCTCCGCTCTCGATCTGGCCGGACGCTACGTGCGAGAGAAGAAGGCGGTCGCCCTCGGGGAAGTGGGTCGCCCCCACTTTCCGGCGCCGGAGGAGGTGAGGCAGGTGGTGGAGACCGCCTTCCGACACGCCCTTGAGGTCGCGCGTGAGTCCGATTGTCCCGTGGTCGTCCATTCGCCCGACCTCAGCGCCGAAGGCTTCGTCGAGCTGGCCGCCCGGGCCCGGGAGGCCGGACTGCGAGCGGACCGGGTCGTCAAGCATTACGCTCGAAGCCGTATCGCGCCGGGAACCGAGCCCGCGGCGGTCCCTTCGTATCTCGCCCAGCGCGACCTCGTCCGCGATGTCTGCCGGGACCCCGGACCCTGGTTCCTCGAGACGGATTACCTCGATGACCCCCGCCGCCCGGGCGCCGTCCTCGACCTGGCCACGGTCCCTCGGCGGGCGACCGCGATCGCCGACGACCCGGAGCGCGGCGCCGAGCTCCTGTGGGTCCCGTTCGTGGAATCGGTCGAGCGGGTCTACGGCTGGCGACCCGAACTCACGGGGGAGGGTGCTGAATGACGCGAGCCCATCGAGGTCTCTTCGTCGTGCTGGAAGGGATCGACGGAGTGGGAAAATCGACGCTCCTCCGCGCGCTCGCGAGGGCTCTACGGCGCCGCGGATTCTCGGTCGGGGTCCGGCGCGAGCCGGCCGATCGACGACTCGGCGCCCTCGCCCAGTCAACCGCGGCGGAGGACCCGTGGACGGGAGCGGTCTACTTCACCGTGGACCGCCACCTCGCCGCTCCCGCGCTGGAACGCGAGATCGCTCGCCGGGACGTGGTGCTTCAGGACCGTTCGTTCTACTCAACACTCGCGTACCAGGGAAGCGCGCTGCCGCCGGCCGACCGGCGACGACTTGCGCAGCTCCAACGGTCGGCCGCGCGAGTTCCGGATCGCGTCGTGCTGCTCAACCTAGACCCCACGGAGGCCCTCCATCGTTTGGGAGGCCGGAACTCCCGTCGTGGGCCCCTCGAGAGATTGCGCACGCTCGAGCGCGTGGCGCGAGCCTATCGAAGGTTGGCGCGCTCGAACCGCTGGCAGGTGCTGGACGCTCGGGCGCCTCCCGCCACGCTCGTCGAACAAGTGCTCGGCACCCTGAAACTGCGCGGTCCATCGTTGCGGACACGCCCGCGGCGACGGCGAAGATGATAAGCCCGGCCCCGGTCCCCCCGTTCCAGCGGTGAACCACGTGCCCCCCATCCTCGTTCGAGAGGAAACCCTCGACCCATCCTATCTCCCGGCCCGCCTCGTCCGCCGCGACAAGGAGCTCGAGCTTCTGCGCCGGCGCTACCGCGAGGCGCTCGGGAAGGGGCTTCCGTTCCACCTCCTCGTGACGGGAGGCGTCGGGAGCGGGAAGACCGCGCTCGTGCGCCGGCTGGCCTCCGACCTCGAGCGCGGCGGACGTCTCGGCGGGTTTCCGGTCAAGGCCTCCTACGTCAACTGCTGGCGGAGGGCGAGCGACCGAACGGTGATGCTCGACCTTCTCCGGAGCGTCCAGGTCTCCCTCCCCGACCGGGGATATTCGCTTTCGGAGATGCTCGACGTCTTCGAGCAAGGGATCCGCAAGAATCCCTCGCACCTCCTCGTGTTGCTCGACGAGGCCGCAAGCCTCGTGCGCCAGGAGACGAAGCTCGTTTACCTGCTCTCGCGGTCCCGCGAGGTGGAGCTCGGGTCGATCTCGCTCGTGCTCGTCGCTTCCGAGGACCTGTTCCCGTACCTCGACCCGGCCAGTCGCTCGAGCTTTGGAGTGACCCATCGACTCCCGCTACCACCGTACGACCGGGAAGCGCTCACCGACATCCTCGAGTCGCGGGCGGAGGCGGCGCTGCGACCGGGAAGCGTCGACCGCGAGGTCCTCGACCAAGTCGCGCGGATCGCCGCTCCCAACGGGGACGCGCGGTTCGCCCTCGAGGTCCTATCGGGGGCCGCGCACGCAGCCGAGGAGGCAGGGGCCGACTCGATCGCGGCCGAGCACGTGCGACGGGCCAAAGGCTCGCTCCTCCCCACGATGTCGGAGACCCAGCTCGAAGCGCTCTCGACCCACGAGCTCGGGGTGTTGCTCGCCCTCTCTCGAACGCTCAAGCGACGTGGCTCGTCCGTTACCAGCCAGAAGCTTCGAACGAACCACACCGCCCTCCTCGAGGAGCTCGGGTCGGCCCCCATGAGCCGGACGACGTTCTGGCGGACCCTGAAGGAGCTCGAACGGGACGGCTTGGTCGTCCTCGAGGGCGGTGCGTCGGGGGAGTCGAACAGTGTCTCCATGGACGAGGTTCCGGCGAGTCTTCTGACCACGTTGCTCGAGGAGCGTCTCGGCCGGAGCCGCTCGAGGAAAGCCTAAAGGTGTCTCGGGGGTCGGACCGGCGTGTCGAGCTCTTCCGTGCCGGCGCTCGAGACGCGGTCGTCCGCTCTGCCGGAATGGATCCGTGTGCGGCCCCCGAAGGGGTCGACCTACCCCGAGGTGAAATCCCTCCTGGGGGAGCTCGAGCTCGGGACGGTGTGTCGAGAGGCACGTTGCCCGAACCTTCCCGAATGCTGGTCCGCGGGCGCGGCGACCTTGATGCTCCTCGGTACCGACTGCACGCGCCGATGCACCTTCTGCGCCGTCACGACCCACTGGCCCCGCGGCGTGGTGGACCGGACCGAACCGTCCCGCGTCGCGGAGGCCGTGCGTCGCTGGGGATTGCGCTACGTGGTCCTCACCCAGGTCTGCCGTGACGACCTCGAGGACGGAGGCGCCGGACTCATGGCCGAAACCGTTCGTCGGATCCGGACCGAATCCCCCGACACTCTGGTCGAGCTCCTGATCGGCGACCTCGCCGAACGGGAAACCTCCGTGCGGGTGCTCCTCGAGTCCCCTCCGGACGTCCTGGCCCACAACCTCGAGACCGTTCGTTCGATCAGCCCGGCAGTACGGGACCCGCGCGCGAGCTACGACCGATCCCTCGCGGTCCTTCGTACCGTGCGCCGCCTGGGTCGCAACGAGCTGGTCACGAAGAGCTCGGTCATGCTGGGTCTTGGCGAGACCGACCTCGAGCTCGAGGCGGCGCTCCGGGACCTCCGTGCGGCGGAGGTCGACCTCTTGACCCTCGGCCAGTATCTGCGCCCGAGCGCAAGCCACCGTCCGGTGCACCGATACGTCCCCCCCGAGGAGTTCTCCCGTTGGCAAGCGAGCGCGCTCGCGATGGGATTCGCGGGTGCGGCATGCGGGCCACTCGTGCGAAGTTCGTATCGGGCCGAGGAACTCTTCCGCAACGCGCGGGCCGTCCGGGGAGGCTGATCGATGGCGAAGAAGGTCCGCCGCAAGCTGGAAGAGGAGGAGGCGGCCGCGTTCGAATTCCCTGTCTTCGACGAGGTGGGCTTCGTGAATAAGGAGTTCGAGATGACCGCGGCGCTTGCCCTCGCCGGCGCGTTCACCGTCCTCCTCGGGGTCCTCGGCTGGGCGCTCACGGTCGCGGGCATTCCCCTCTACGCCGCGTTCCCCATCGGGATCCTTCTGCTCGCCCTGAGCCCGTTCTTGATCCGGCGACTCCGGACGAAGTCCTCGATCTACACGAAGGGAGACTGGGCAGGTCTCATCGCGCTCGAGTTCTTCGGATGGCTCGCGCTCTGGTTCGTCCTGCTGAACCTGTCGCCCCACGCGATCTAGTGGATCAGGTCTCGTCCAGCCAGGGCAACCGCTTCCCGAGGAGCTCTCGAAGCGCGTCCCCGAGCGCGGGGCTTTCGTCCGCGTTCGCGAGCGTCCGCACGACGCTCGGGCTCCCCTCCTTGGGGGTGAGGTCCTTTCCGAGCGAGAGGCGGGGGAACGCTGCGAGCAAGATCGCCTCCGCGTCGCAGGCGGTACGGTGGGCGTCCACGCCGAGGCTTCCGTCGGGCCGGACGTACGGTCCCTGGAGGACTTGGGCATCCTTCGCCCCCCACTTCTCGAGAAAATGGCCGGTCCGGTCGACCCCGGCGGGAGGCCCGTCCTGCACCCGGACCTGGGGACGACGCGGATGCGCGAGTTCGACGACGATCACCACGGAGCTCGGGTCCGCCGCGCTGGCCCCCCCGAGGACCGTGAAGTCGGAGCGGGAGAGCTCCTCCGCGACCGCCCGCGCCGCCTTGCGGACCTGGGGATAGAGCGTATCGTCCACTAGATCCGGCCTCGCGAGAACGGTGACGGTCACATGCGTGCCGCGCGCTAGTACGAGGGCGAGGGCCGCCTCCTTCGAGAGCGGCCGATCCGCCCGAAGAGCAAAGAATCGGGGGCGTGGCCGGTCGAGGTACGCTCCGGCAGCCAGAATGAACAGACCGACGTTCCGGCGCGAGAGGGCGCTCGCCACGTTGCGATTCGGGTCGACGGGGTCCGCGAGCACGAGCGCCACGTCGGCCGGAAGCCTAGGCGGCTCCTTTCCGGGCTCGGCCAGCCGAACGGGGACCCGCCAGTCGCGCGCGGCCAACAGCATTTTTCGCAGCGAACCGAAGCGGAGCACCAGAAGCTCGACCAAGTAGCCCGACAGACCTTCCGTTCTCGCCTCCGAGCCGTACACCCCGAGCGAGCGGAAGAACTGTTTCGCGAGCCGGACCTGTTCGACGAGCGGGGGGGTCTCGCGCGCGGCGAGGTACTCCTGATGGAACGGGGTCCGGTCGACCGGAGAAAGAGGATGCGACGGGTCGGTGATGGCGAATCCCGGCACGGCGTCTACCGTGAAACCCTCGAAGGTTCCCCGCAGGTAGGGATGTTCCGCGTAGCGGGTCGAGGGGTTCGAGAGGACCGCGCTCCCGAGGGCCAACCCTTCCTCGCGCAAGCGGTCCCGCGAGAGGTCGGGGGGGAACAAGAGGAAAAGATCCACATCCAGCCGGTCCTGGAGGAACGTCCCGCGCGCGGCGCTTCCGGCGACGAGCGCTCGTGTGAGCGGACTCGAGCGCGCCCGAGCTGCCGCGTTGACGCGCTCGACCAGCGCGACGCGCACCTTCGCGACGCGGTCCAGGAACTCGGCGGACGGAGTGATGCGGGCGGTTACCTCGTGCTCGACCGCCTCCGCCTCCGCGGCCTTCGCAGGGGCTCCGCCGTGGTCCGTCATCGACCTCCCGGGGACGTTCCGGCGCAGATGAACCTTCGGCTCGACCTGCCGGCACGGGACCACCCTTATCGTCCGCCAGGTCTCTGTATTCCAGGAGAGCAACGATGGCCGCCCTCGTTGGGCATACTGCGTCGCTGTACGAGCCGATCTCGGACCGGAAGGTACGGTGTACGGCCTGTGCCCGCTACTGCACGATCCCGGAGGGGTCGCACGGGTTCTGCTTCGTTCGAAAGAATGTGGGGGGCCGGCTCGTCCTCCTGAGCTACGGTAAGGCGTCCGCGGTCCAGGTCGATCCGATCGAGAAGAAACCCCTCTCCCACTTCCATCCCGGCACGCGTGTCTTCTCGATCGGCACGGTCGGTTGCAATTGGCGCTGCCAATACTGTCAGAACGCCGAGATCTCCCAGGAACGGGAGGTCGTCGGCCGCTCCCTTCCTCCGCACGCTGCCGTAACGCAGGCCCGGAGGTTCGGATGCAGCGGGGTGACGTTCACGTACAACGAACCGTCGATCTTCGCCGAGTACGCGGTCGACGTGATCCAGGAGGCGCACAAGGCCGGCCTCTTCGCGAACTTCGTCACGAACGGATACATGACCCCCGAAGCCGTCGCTTTGATCGGCCCCCACCTCGATGCGGTGAGCGTCGATTTCAAAGGGAGCGGCGAACCCGGATTCCTGAGGAAGTATGTCGCCGCGAAAGGTCCGGAGCCGATCTTCGATTCCGCGGTGGCCCTCCGTAAGCGAGGGGTCCATATCGAGGTGACCGACCTCATCGTCCCGGAGGTGGGCGAGTCGGTCGAGGCGACGAAGAAGCTGGCCCGGTTCGTTCGGGACGAACTCGGCCCCGCCACGCCGTTCCACCTGCTCCGGTTCCACCCCGACTACAAGATGATGGACCTTCCCGAGACCCCCGTCGCGACCCTCGAGAAGCTGCATCGCGTGGCGAAAGCCGAGGGGCTCGACTACGTGTACCTCGGGAACGTTTGGGGCCATCCGCTCGAGCACACCTACTGTCCCGGGTGCGGGACCGTGGCCGTCCGTCGGTTCGGGTTCACCATCCAGTCCTGGCGGCTCGACGCCGAGAATTGCTGCCGGAAGTGCGGCGAGAAGATCCCGATCGTCGGACGGCCTCCCGAAGACTACATGCCGACATTCGCCACGCCCGTTGCCTAGCAACCCCCCTCGGTGCCCGAGGAACCATCCTCGGGGGTCGCCCCCGTCAATCGAGCCCGACGGGGCACCCAAATACGATGCACCCACCGAATCCACGAGGAGGGTTGGGAGTGTGCCCCTGTCCCCGGGCCGAACCGCGGTGACCTCCGGTAGGTCCCACCAGAACCCGGACGGCGAACCGGTCGAATCGCCCCCGATGGTCGAGGTCGTCCTGAACGGAGTCGAATCGGACGATTGGGTCACCGCGACGTTGCGTTCCGAAGGCGTTGCGTTCCGACTCCTCGCCTGTCGACCTACCGACCGCGGTCGACGACGCCTCCTCCGGCTGTTCGAGATCCAGACGGATGGAGTGCAGATCGGCAGCGTGGTCCGACGTCTCCGTGCGCGGGTTCCCGCGCGCGATATCGCCGCGGCGGGCCTCGGCCCGGACCGGGCGCTCCTTCGCGTCGCCGTTCCCATGCCCGCTTCCTGTTCCGTGGCGTTCGACCTCGGAGATTTCTGTATCAATTGTCCGTTCCTCGGAGCGGAAGAGAAGACCGTGCCGGCGACCTGGAATGTCCTCGTCCCGCAGATTGCCGATGCCCGCCGGCTCCTCCAAGCGTCCGCCCGACGCGGCGCACCCCGGCCTTTTCTCATCCGAGCGGGAGCGTACCGGAAGCGTTGGGGTCTCACCGGGCGGCAGGAACGGGCGCTGAGGACCGCGTTCGAGCTCGGTTATTTCGATTATCCGCGCAAGGCATCCCTCGCCACGGTCGCGAATCGTCTCGGGGTCGGTCGGTCGACCGCTCTCGAGCTCCTACGCAAGGCAACTACCAAGATGGCCGCCCAAAGGTTCCAGGCCGAGCCGTTGGGGGACCGACCGCCCTAGCAGAAGGTCTCGGATTCCCGGAGGAATCCGCCGTCGGGTCTCCGGAAGGTCACGTCGGAACCGGGCTTTCCGGACGGTCGGAATCGTTCGGGCTCCGTCGCGGAGCCACAATGCGGCGATCACGACCCGTTCCTCGTGCCGGGGCCGACCGGACCGCGGCGGGGTGGGCGTCTCGAGAAGCCGCAAACCGTTCCTTCCCCGCGGTCAACATAGCACGGAAGATCGTCTCCACCAGTTCGGACGGGACCCCCGCCTGCTCGGCCCATCCTTTCGCTCGGGAGAGGACGACCTCCTCCTGAGCGGCGTCCGAAAGGCGTCCATCCCGTTCCGAGCGGATGCGAATGGCCGACGACGCGGTCTCCACCCGAGCCGCCACCAGCAATACGAGCGCCCGGTCGATCTCCTCGAGTTCGCGCCGGATCGCGAGGAGGGAAGGAACCACTTCCGCGGTCGGCGTCATACAGAACGTCCGAACCCGTCCCGAGCCATGTTTCTTCGACCGCACCGGTGCGGGAACCGGCTCACATACCGCTCGTCGTGTCCGGGTCGATGCACATCGTCCTGGCGTCCAACTTCGACGACCGGTTGATCGAGAGGACCGCCGACCTGCCCGTCTCCACCTTCTTCGGCGGGTTCCCGGTGCAGTTGACGGGGGGAGGTCGGCCACCCCAGATCCTTCCGGCCGTCGACCGGGACCGATTCCGTGCACATCTCGAGGTGGTTCACCGGCATTCGCGCCAGTTCTTCGCGACCCTCAACAGCAACGACCTCGGGCTCAAGGAATACGGGCCCGGCTACGTGCAACGCTTCCTTCGCGAGGTCGGTGAGCTCATCGACCTCGGAGTGGACGGGTTCGTAGTCGCCCTGCCCACCCTCATCGAGGCGATCCGGACCGAATGGCCCGACGTTCCCATCTCGGTGTCCACCTTCGCCCGCATCCGCACGGTGACCCAGGCGGAGTACTTCCTCAAGCTCGGCGCGCGAACGATCATCCTGGAAGAGGCGAACCGGGACTTCCGGCTGATCCGGGGCCTCGTGCGGCTCGGAGCGGAGGTCGAGATCCTGGTCAATCAAAGCTGCCTACCTTCGTGCCCGTACCGGGGACACCACCTCAACACGAGCTCCCTCGCGTCGCAGCCGGAAGCTCCGTGCCCGGCGTTCGAGTACCCGATCCTCGAGTGCGGCCTCGAGTACGTTCGAGACCCAACCAAGGTCATCTCTGGGATCTTCGTCCGGCCCGAGGACCTGGCAGTCTTCGAGGAGGTCGGGGTCACCCGTTTCAAGGTCTCCGGCCGGAACCGATCCACCGACTGGCTCGTTCGGTCCGCTCGGGCGTATGCCCACCGCTCCTATCCCGGCAACCTCGCCGACATTCTCAGCCTCGTGCAAGTCAAAGGCCCCTCCGCGGCCCTCCGGCGTATCGGAGAGAGGCCCGACGGGGAGGACGCCCGAGAGCTGGCCCGTGCCTTCGCTCCGCTGTCGGACCTGATGATCGACAATCGAGCGTTCCCTTCCGATTTCCTTCGGCACATCGCCGCGGTGGACTGTGAACATACGACCTGCGAGGCCTGCGGCTACTGCCGAAGGGTCGCCGCCCAGGTCCTTCGAGTCGCCGGCCGGCCGGTCTCGGAATACGTTTCCCCCTCAGGGCTGCCCCCCGCGATAGGGATGTTGTCCCGTTTGGGACCCGTCTCCTCGTAGAGAACCGCCCGACGGCGACATCTGTGACGGTCGCGCGGCTGAACTTCGGGCGAACTCACTCGGACGTCGGATAGTACGCTTCCTCTCCGAAGTGGACCTCGTCGAGGCCCGCCTTTTGCTCCTCGGGATTCGCGCGCAATGGAGAGAAGTAGTTGATCACCCGCAGCATGACATAGGTCCCGACGAACGCGAAGGTGGCCACGACCGCCACCGCGAACATCTGGAGGAGCGCAAAGTGTGGGTTTCCGTAAACCAGACCGTTCTGCCCCGCCGCGTTGATCGCCACGGACGCGAAGAGTCCGGTCGCTACCGTCCCCCACATGCCGCCGACGCCGTGGCACGCAAAGACGTCCAGCGAGTCGTCCAGCTTCGTTCGCGCCCGCCAGCGGACGACAAAGTTGCATCCGATGCCGGCCACGACCCCGATCACCATCGAGAACGCGGGGCTCACGTAGCCCGCCGCGGGAGTCACCGCAGCCAGGCCGCAGACGAACCCTACGCACATTCCCACAGCGGAGGGCTTCCCTTTCCAGATCCAGTCCAGGAGCATCCAACTGACGCCCGCAGCGGCGGCCGCCAGATTCGTGGTCACCAAGGCGTTGACCGCGATGTCGTTGGCCGAGAGCGAGCTTCCGGCGTTGAATCCGAACCAGCCGAACCAGAGGATCGCCGTCCCGAGGATCACGTAGGGGACGTTGTTCGGTCGGCTTTCCTTGCCAAAGTCGATTCCCCGGCCGATCACGAGAGCCGCAGCGAGAGCACTCACTCCGGCGGTGGTATGGACCACCATGCCGCCGGCAAAGTCCTCGACGCCCATGACGTGCAGCCAGCCGCCATCCCCCCAGACCCAGTGCGCCACCGGGAAGTAGATGAACGTCACCCAGGCGAGGATGAAAATGAGCAGCGGCTTGAGGCGGATCCGCCCCGCGAATGCGCCGATAATCAAGGCCGGAGTGATGGCGGCGAACTTCAGCTGGAAGGCGAAATAGAGGAGGGCGGGGATGGTCGATGAATACGCCGTATTAGCGGCCGAGCCGACCCCGTTCAGACCGAAGTACTGGAAGTTCCCGATGAATCCACCCAGCACGGACGGGCCGAACGCCATCGTGTATCCCCAGAGCGCCCATGCGAGGCTCACAATGGCGAAGATCGCCATGCACTGGACGATCGTGGAGACGAGGTTCTTGCGTCGAACCAGGCCACCGTAGAAAAACCCCAGCCCGGGGGTCATGATCATAACGAGCGCCGTGGCCGCGATGACCCAGGCAATATCGCCGGAGCTGCACGGCACAGCCGGTACGAGAGCCGTACCGGCGACGCAGGTTACCAAGGCGAGTTCACCTCAGCCAGCGGGCTCAGGACAGCCCGTGGACTCGGGGGTTTTGCGATGTCAGGTTATGAATGTTTTGTGGGACGCGCTTGCGCCGGGGAGCCTTCCCCCCGGAGGTGGGCGCCGACGTTCGGCCCTTGTCGACAGGTTCCGAAGGGTACCACGTTCGCGAGACTACCCCTTCGCCACGAACCGTTGGCAAACGGAGCAGATGTACAGGGGGATCTCTATCATGGCCTTCGGCTGCCCGACCACCCGTAAAAGCGGTTCGCGATCGTTCGCTTGGCTCGCGTGCCACGTGAAGGGAAACCCGACGATCGTCCAATCGACCGGAAACGCGTGTTTGACCGGAATGAGGGTGAGGGGGGTCCTACCTCCCGTCGCAAACCCTTCTCTCACGTGG
>JBEKEY010000040.1:0-17792 GCA_050013595.1 Thermoplasmata archaeon
AGCCATTCGAACGTGACCGCAAACCCGTCGGGGATCTTCTCGACGGAAGTCACCGTGGCGGGCGTGAAGTACCCCACTCGCTCGTCGAGCTTGCGGACCGCGGCGACCTGCTGGTCGAGGAGTCGGTGGCCCGAGATCCCGTCCGGAAACCCGGGAATGTTGGCCATGTGGGGCGCGTAGTACGAACGGGAGTACTTCGGCCCACGGTCGAGCAGCGCGACGGAATGCTGGAGGAGCGCCGCCTTGACCGCCGCCTGGAGTCCGGCGTGGCCGCCTCCGACGACGACGAAATCGTAACGCTCCTGAAGGCGAGGGAAGCCGGGCACCTTCCCGAGCAGTCGGCGGAGGGATTTGATGCCTCGCCGAGCGGACCGGCCGGACGCGACGCGAAATCGGCGCTCGCGCGACGGTAAGAGTTAAGGCCGAACCGATTCCTCGGGCCCGTTCGGGTTGCTCACGCCCGTGCCGAATCGCCCCGAGGGGACCGGCCTTCGGGGGACCCTATTTCTCGAGGACGGGACCCGATTTGACGGTGAGGGATTCGGGGCGCCCACCCGACGGGTCGGCGAGGTCGTGTTCACGACCGGGATGGTCGGCTATCCGGAGTCCCTCACCGACCCCTCGTTCCGGGGACAGATCCTCACGTTCACGTACCCGTTGATCGGGAACTACGGCGTCCCGCGCGCCGGCGCTCGGGACGGTTGGGGCCTGCCGGTCCTCGAGAGCGAGGAGGTCCAGGTTCGCGGCATCGTCGTTCGGGGAACGACCCGGCCGAACCACTGGACGAGCCACCGCTCGCTCGAAGATTGGCTCGCCGACGAAGGAGTTCCGGGAATCCGGGGCGTCGATACTCGACGTCTGACCGAACACTTGCGCTCGGGCGGGGTCCTGCGCGGCGTCCTCCACGTCGCGGCCGCGGACGAATCTCCGAGCGACGAGGATCTCGCGCGGGCGATCGCGAACGCTCCCCGCTACGCGGAGGAGAACTACATGGCGGAGGTCGCACCGAAGCGACCGACGCTGATCGGACCTCGTAGCGGTCCGCTCGTGGCGGTCCTCGATTGCGGTGTGAAGGCGAGCATCGTTCGAGCCCTGCTCGACCGCGGCGTCAGCGTCCTTCGTCTCCCGTACGATGAGACGGTACCGGCGCGATGGGAGGGCCGACGCGTCAGCGGACTCGTGGTCGGGAACGGACCCGGGGACCCGGCCGAGCTCGCATCGACCGTTGCCGAGCTCCGACGGCCGTCGACCCGGGCGCTCCCGACGCTCGGGATCTGCCTCGGCCACCAGCTCCTCGCGCTGGCCCGCGGGGGAACGACGTTCAAGCTCAAGTACGGCCACCGCGGACAGAACAAGACGATCTGCTTCGCGGACGGCCGCGCCCTCATCGTCAGCGAGAACCACGGTTACGCGGTCGACCCGCGTTCGCTTCACGGCGCCGGGCTCGACCTCTGGGCCACCAATCCCGACGACGGGACGCTCGAGGGATTTCGCGATCGCGCCGGAAGGGTCCTCGCGCTCCAGGGGCATCCGGAGGGTCACCCGGGTCCACAGGAAGCCGGGTTCGTCTTCGACCGGTTCGTGGGGAAGGTGAAGCGGCGCGCATGACGCCCGCGATGCCATCGAAGGTGGTCCTGCTCGGGAGCGGGGCGCTCAAGATCGGCGAGGCCGGGGAGTTCGATTACTCCGGCAGCCAGTGCCTGAAAGCGCTCGAGGAGGACGGCGTCTACGCGGTCGTCGTCAATCCGAACATCGCGACGTTGCAGACCGACCCGCCGAAGCACGGGCGCGTCTACTTCCAGCCTCTCACACCGGAGTTCGTGGCCCCGATCCTGGAGGCGGAACGACCCGACGGCCTCCTACTCTCCTTCGGCGGGCAGACCGCGCTCAACTGCGGTGTGCAGCTCTCCGATCAAGGGGTGCTTCGGCGCACTGCGACGAAGGTGCTCGGCACTCCGCTCGCGGGGATCCGCGCGACCGAGGACCGCGCGAAATTCGTGCGGACGATGAACAAGGCCCGGGTCCCGACCCTTCCGAGCCGGGCCGTCTACTCGTACGAGGAGGCTCTCGAGGCCGCGGCGACCCTCGGGTTCCCGACGATGGTCCGCGTCGCCTTCACGCTCGGCGGAAAGGGCGGAGGGGTTGCCCGGACGAACGAGGAGCTCCGCGACGTCGTCGCCCGGGGTCTGCGGGCGAGTCCAGTAGGGCAGGTGCTCCTCGAACGGTACGTCGGCGAGTTCAAGCAGCTCGAGTACGAGGTCGTCCGGGACGCGAAGGGGAACACGCTCACCGTCTGCAACATGGAGAACGTACTCGGGATGCGCGTCCACACCGGGGACAACATCGTCATCGCGCCGAGCCAGACGCTGACCGATTTCGAGTACCAGATGCTCCGTCAAGCCGCGCTGCGGGCGGCGGACGCGTGCGGGATCGTCGGCGAATGCAACATCCAGTTCTGCCTCGACCCGCAGAGCGAGGAGTACTACGCGATCGAGGTGAACGCCCGCCTCTCGCGCTCGAGCGCGCTCGCGAGCAAGGCGACCGGCTACCCGCTTGCCTACGTCGCCGCGAAGCTCGCGCTCGGCTACACCCTGCCCGAGCTCAAGAACCGGATCACCGGCGTCACGACCGCGGCGTTCGAGCCGGCGCTCGACTACGTGGTCGTAAAGCTGCCTCGCTGGGACCTCGACAAGTTCGAGCGGGCGGACCGCCGCCTCGGCCCGGCCATGAAGTCGGTCGGCGAGGTCATGGGCATCGGTGCGTCGTTCCCCGAGGCGATCTCGAAGGCCGTGCGCATGGGGGACCCTCGGGCGGACCTGGTGCCTCCCCACGAGCCCCGCTCGCGCGAGGAGATCTGCGCGGACCTCGCGGCCCCCACCCCCGAGATCCTGCTGCGGGTCCTCGAGGCGTTGCGTGCCGGCATCCCGACCGAGGAGATCTGCCGCCTCTCCTGGATCGACCGGTGGTTCGTCGACGCCCTTTCCGAGATCGATGCGGTGGACCGCGCGATCGCCTCCGCCGGCGCGGGGCTCTCCTCCGCGTTGCTACGTCGGGCCAAGGAACTCGGATTCTCGGACCGTGCTGTTGCTCGCACCGCGCGGCTCGACGAGGAGGAGGTTCGTCGGCGCCGTCTCGAGGCCGGGGTCCGACCGCGGGTGCGGATGATCGACACCCTCGCGGGAGAGTGGCCCGCGCGGACGAACTACCTCTACCTCACGTACCGGGCCGACGCCGACGACGTCCTCCCCATGCCGAAGGGCGCGGTGCTCGTCGTCGGGGCGGGTCCGTACCGGATCGGCTCGAGCGTCGAGTTCGATTGGTCGACCATGAACCTCGTGGACGGCCTCAAGGCCGAGGGGGTTCCCGGGGTCGCGGTCCTCAACTCGAACCCCGAGACCGTATCGACCGACTACGACCGTTCGGACCGTCTCTACTTCGAGGAGATCACGCTCGAGCGGGTCCGGGACATCCAGGACTTCGAGTCGTTCGACGGGGTCGTCACGTGCGTCGGTAGCCAGCTCGCCCAGAACCTGACGCCGCTCCTCCACATGTGCGGGATCCCCATCCTCGGGACCGCGCCCGAGTCGATCGACACCGCCGAGGACCGGGTCCGGTTCGCCCAGCTCCTCGAGACGCTGGATATCCCCCAGCCGGCGTGGCGCGCGTTCACGACCGTCGACGAGGCGAGCGGGTTCGCCGACGACGTCGGCTACCCGGTCCTCGTTCGCCCTTCCTATGTCCTGAGCGGGCAGGCGATGCGGGTGATCGAGGGGCGGAACGACCTCGGCCGGTTCCTCTCCGAGGCGGCCCGGGTCTCCCCCGAACACCCGGTCGTGATCACGAAGTTCATCGAGGGCGCGGACGAGGTCGAGCTGGACGGTGTCTCGGACGGGAAGCGCGTCCTGGTGGGGGGGATCCTCGAGCACGTCGAGCGCGCCGGGGTCCATTCGGGGGACGCGATCTTCTGCCTGCCTCCGCGTCATACGCCGCTCGAGGTGCAGAGCCAGCTCCTCGGTGCGGCCGGTGAGCTCGCCCGCAAGCTCGCGATCCGCGGGCCGTTCAACGTCCAGTTCCTCGTGAAGGACCGGGCCTTCCAGATCATCGAGCTCAATCTTCGGGCGAGCCGGTCCTTGCCGTTCCTCACGAAGGCGACCGGTGTTCCGCTCCTCAGGGAGGCGGCCCGGGCCATGCTCGGGAAACCCCTCACCCAGGAGGGGGTCGCGCCGCTCCCCCCGGACCGCTGGGGCGTCAAGGTCCCGCAGTTCTCCTTCCTCCAACTCACCGGCTCCGACCCGCTCCTCGGCGTCGAGATGCAGTCGACCGGCGAGGTCGCCTGTTTCGGGCCGACGTTCTCGGACGCGCTCGTGAAGGCGCTCGTGGCGACCGGAGTGAAGCTCGTCCCGAAGCGGGGCACCGCGTTCCTGTCGGTCGGGGGCCCGGTCCTCAAGGAGCAGCTGCTCCCCACCGCTCAACGGCTGCGCGCGCTCGGCCTCGGGATCTCGGCGACCGAGGACACGCAGGCGTTCCTCACCGGCCGCGGGGTCCGCGGGGTCCGCGTCTTGCACAAGGTCTCGGAGCCCGACCGGCACCCGAACGTCCTCGAGGCGCTCGACCATGGCGAGATCGATCTGCTGCTCAACGTTCCTCTGTCGCTCACGCAGGAGAAGCTCGAGCGGATGCTCGAGGACGAGTACGTTCTGCGGCGGCGCACGGTCGAGCTCGGGATCCCGTTGTTCACGAGCCTCGAAGCGTTCGCGGCGTACGTGGAGGGGGTCGCGTGGCTGGAAGAGCATCCCCTCACGGTGGATGCGCTCTACGGGACTCCGGAACCGGGAGCGAAGGCCGGCGAGCGTCGGACGGGGATCCCCGTCGTGCCGCGCCGCCAGCGCGGACGAAAGCGTCGAACCCGGCGCTCGCCGTGAACGACCCGACTAGAGCGGGAACTTCGTCAGCGAGTACTCGGGAACGACCGTCGAGGTATCGAGGACCTCGGGGATGCCCCGGATCCGCTCGGTCACGAAGTCGAGCACCCTCCGCTTGTTCGCCGAGGTGGGCTCGAAGTCGAGGACGACCAGGATGTCCCAGTCACCGGTGAGGAAGTGGAGCTCCTTCACCTCGGGGAGGGTTTCGAGGAGGCGCTTGATCTTGTCGAGGTCGCCGCCGCGGACCTTGAGGTAGGAGAACGCGCGGACGCTCTTCAGGTCGGCCGGCATGATGGCGGCGAGCTCGTCGTCCGTGAACTGTTCGACCCCTTCGAGCCGACGGCCGAGCGGGGAGATGAGGACCGGGAACTTCTGGACACCCCGCAAGTGTTCGGTCACGAGCCGCTCGAGCCGGCCCGACTTCTCGACATCGATCACCTTGAGCCCATACCCGCGCTGGGCGGCGACATCCTCCACGAGCGCCTGGCACCGGGCCTGGTCGTCCGACAGGAAGAAGACCGGAGTGGTGCCCATCGCGTCGCCGGAGGAGGAGGAGGCGGACGGGACCCGTCCCACCGTGGTCATGGTCGCTTCGGGGTTGGCGTTGGCGGTGGCCTGCGCCGGCGGCCGGAAGAACGTCGTGACCGCCTTTTTCGATTGGACATAGAGCGTCAGTTCGCGAGGATCGTCCGCCATGGATGTCGGCGCAATGAGCCGACCGCCCTATTTAATCAAATCCGGCGATGCGCTCCCGCCCGAAGACCGACGGACAGCCGACCTCGGCGCCAAGATGGAGGCGGAGACCCCTAGTTCACGACGCCGGCCCCGTTCCAGAAGAACCAGAGCTGGCCGGGCCCCACCGGGTTGGTGTCGATGGTGGTCGGGTTGATCCAGCTCGCGAAGGATCCGAGACCGAGTTGCTGCTCCGCGTAGACATACAGGACGAGGCCGTTCGCGATGTGCTCGATCAGATCGTAGTAGAGAACCCGCTCGGACCCGACGGGCATCACCGCCGCCTGATTCATCGCCCACGTCATCACAGAGTAGGCCGTTCCCTGACACGCCTGTGGGATGAGGGGCTGTGAATTGGCCCAGTAGGCGAGATTCGCGAAGCCGGGAACGCTGTTCCCCGGACAACCGTTGTAAAGGTTGCCCCATTCTCCCTGGACGAGGGTTTCGTTCAGCGCCGGGCCGTAGGTGTACGACCCATCGGGGCCGTAGAAAGCCGGAAGGTAATCGGTGGGGTCCGGGTAATCGGGCAACCACCCATCGAGGCTCGCAGTGAATGCGGTTTCTCCCGGACTGCCTTCGCCAAAGCAGAACGGGGGAGCCCCGAAGGTCGGGTCCGCGCGCTGGATCTGGATGGCCCCGCTCGTGATCGTCCTCACGATCTGGCTCCACGAATCGACGGCCGAGTCGAACTGTGAATCCCCGAGTTGGGACCACATCGGGAACGTGCACGTCGTGTGGGTGCACGCGGCGGCCTCCGGGTCGTACCACACGCTCGTCGGATTGATGATCTGCGCCCACCACCAGGCGGCGCTTCCCGTGTTGGAGGGGTTTGTGTTCGGGTCGTGCCATGCTCCGGTCGCCAAGTCGAGACCCGGCCAGGAAATATTGGTCGGGTAGTAGTCGCCGAGATGGTCGGGGATCGCTCCACCCACACCCTCGGCGAAGGGAATCCCGTCCAGCGAGCTGTAATTGGCGATGAAGGTCTGGTAGGGGAACGACTGCGCGAGGAACTCTCGCATCCCGACGGAAGCGAAGAAGTCGCCGGGAATGTTCGTGGTGAGCCCGGAACACTCCTGCGCAAACGTTGGGTCGAAATGAAGGGAGAAGCCCTCGAAGAATACGTTCAACGTCGGCAGCGGATACAGTCCGACCTTCCCGTCTCGCGCCAGGTCTTGAATGGCCGGGAGGTCGGTAGGATAGAACGTCGAAATGTCCGATTGGCCTTCCACGTACTTTTCGACCCCCGTGGTCGAATTCGGGTCCCAGAACACGTAGACGTTCCTTGCGTAGTCACCTATGGTCGGGTAGCACCCCGGCTGGCCGGCGCAGTTCGGCTGCGAGTACGCTGGATTCGACATCAGGACATACCCTTGGCCTTGGTCCAGACCGAAGAGGTAGTACGGACCACTTCCGACCATGTTCCAACGGACCTGCGGTTGCGGCTGGTAGACGTTGGTGTCGTCCAGCGCGATGATCGGGTCGAACAGCGTCGCCCGCGCGCTCGCGACGAAGCTCTGGAACGCGGACGCGCTCGTGTTGGTCACGCCCCCGGGCAGCAGACACGGGCCGTCGCCCTTCGTTGCACTGGTCGTGAACCCGGGTAGGCCCGCCCCCAGCCAGGTGAACCATCCGCACGGGACGACCGAGGCGCCTTCCGTGTCGGCCACGAATTCGAGGAACTCCGGCCACATCGTGCCCGAACCCCCCACGCCGAAGGTGATGCAACCGTGGCCGCTGGCGAGCGCGACGGCAGGGCAGTACCGAGTGTCGTTCACCAGCATCGAGGTGTAGACGTACTGCGGCGTGTTGTTCCACGGGGCGTGGATTCCCCCGTCGAACGAATTCTGGCCGTAGGGCAGCAGGGACTGGCCGATGATCCACCCGTTGGTCACGTACTGAGACGGCGCCTCCAACCACATCAGCGTCCGCGCCACCGAGAACATCACGTCCGAGGGGTAGACGCCCCAGGAAGCGCCCGTGCCGGGGTCGTAGAACCGGGCGTTCGGGTCGACGGGGAAGGTCCAGTGAGTACCGTTGACGAGGTCGGTGCCGTACTGGGCCTGGCAGGACGTTGGGCCGGAAGCGGCAGGACCCGGTACGCAGGTCGACAAGACGGGAACGAAGCTCGTGGTGGAGTCGCCCGCGTACTGCACGAGCGTCTCGTAGACGTTCTGGAGGACCTCGGCGCCCGTGTTCTCGTAATCGACCGCCGGGTCGAGGCTGGTGGCGCCGCCCGGAACGATCTCGTAGACATAAAGTGACCCAAGATGCGGGCTGGCCGGGCCGAGGGCGCCTCCCGCCTTGCAATAGGTGCAGCCGAGCGGGGTGCCAGCGGCTCCCACGTACACGCCCCAAGTATAGTTCTGGTACACCGTCCCGCCCGGACCTGAGACCGACCCCACCATCGTGAGCGAGTACTGCCCGGGAACGCTGAACGAATACGTCGCCGTCGCGCTCGTGGTCGTGTTGGTATCCGAGACCTCGGCTCCCCCGGAGGAAGTGATGTTGGGCGAACCCGCAGTGTATCCCGCGGCGCTCGGCAACGCCGAGTAGTACGCCGAGACGCTGACCCGCCCGCCCGCGTGGATCCACGGGTAATTGGGCCCGGTGGCCGACCCGTTCGAGAAGGTCGTCGCGAGCGTGGGGAGATCGCTACTCGGGTCGGCCAGAGTGGGCGGAACCACCGTCACCGGGAACAGGTAGTTCGTGCCGGTGTGCGTGATCCCGCCGACCTGGGCGGTGGCGGAGATTACGTAGGTCCCGCGATCGTGGTAGGGGTGCGTGAATGTCGACGACTTTTGGGTGGTGTTCGAACCATCGCCCCAGGAGACGGTGAAGTTGCTCGCCGTCTCTCCGTTCCAGAGAGAAACGTTTGCGGGCAGTGACACACCGGCTCCGAGTGACAACATGGACTGGCCGAACCCCGGTTGGAAGGCCGGGAACAGGACCACGTCGTTCAGCAGCATTGGGGGAGCGCAATCGAGTCCCCTCGGGGGAGGGCCGCACACCGGAGGCGCCGAACCACTGGAACTTAGCCCCGTAGCGTTGAGGATCGCGTAGCCGACGCCCCCCGCGATCACCACGACGGCGATGAGGGTCGCCGCGGCCGCGGTCCGCGACAATCGCCGTCTGCGGAATCCCCGAAGGAGGGGTGACCGGCGAGGGGCGCGCGGTTCGGACATAGGTCTTCGACCGTTGTTGAGAAGTCGGGCCAAATAGCCCCGGTAAGACGGATATACCCTAGGGGCCGAGCCGACAAGCGGACCGGAGCGCTCGAAACGAAGAAAGAGGGAAGGAAAGGGTTGGGCCAGCCTCCCTCCCGCTCGCGCGGGATGGGCTGCTTTGAGACCGGTCGGGGACCGGGGCTCTCAGTAGCGCTTGTAGGAGTCGGAGCGCTCGCGCCCTCCGCCCCCGCCGCCGCCACCACTGCCACCGCCGCCGCCACCATAGCGGCCGCCGCCGTAGCCACCGCCGCCGCCGCCACCGCCACCGCGGTCACGGTAGCCGCCACCGCCGCCGCCACCGAAGGAGCGGCGCTCGCTCTCGAACTCTTGCTGGCTCATGTCGAGCGACTGGTTGACCTCAGGGATCGCCTCGGTCGACTTCGACAGGTTCCCGTACCGACCCACGTTCAGGCGCATGTGGCCGCGCACGAGGGACACGTAGCCGTTGTCGACGAGGATGACCTCGTCCTTCGCAATGGAACCGATCTGCTCGTTCCACAACGAGAGGATGATCGTGGCCGTGTCGTCGCCGACGACGGCCTCGCAGACCTTCCTCGGGTCGCCGAACTTGCCCATGACCTCTTTGGCCTCGCCAACGTTGATCACTTTGGCCAGCACGTTCACTTGCTTCGAGTTCGGCGTCAGGTCTCGCACTTTTGTCAGGGGTTTGTCTACCATCTCGGGTCGCCTTCTTTCGCGTTTCGCGTTTTCTTGAGGAGCCGGGGCACGACCCTACTCTTGCGAACACTCGTCTTTAGAAATAGGACGGGCGGGACGCTCGATTCGGGCTGGGCTCTGGGATTCCTCGGCCGACTAACTCCGGGTCGAGGATATAAAGCCGCGCCCGTGCGGCGGCGTCGCTCGGAAGGGGGCGGAGCTCTGCCTTACAGTTGGGACAGGTAGGCTTTTCCGTTCGGCCCGTGTTTCGCCGGCCGGGTACCGGGTGTGACCCAACGCTTCGATATCGCCGTACACTACTTCCTCCGTCGCGAGTACGAGAGCGCGGTCGCGGCGTTCCGCGAGGTCGTCGGGGGGAACCCCGCGGACGCGGCCGCCTGGGCCTACTACGGCATCTCGCTCGCCCATCTCGGACGCGCAGCCGAGGCGGAAGGCGCCCTCAGCCGGGCGATCGCGCTCGCGCCCGAGAACTCAGAAGCGTGGTTCCATCTCGGCGTCGCCCGCTCGCTGCGGGATGAGTGGGTCTCCGCGGCCCAGGCCTACCAGCGGACCGTGGCGCTCACCCCGAGCGACATGGTCGCCTGGCACCGGCTCGGGGTCGCGCTCGCCGAATCGGGGGACGAACCGTCGGCCGCCGCCGCCTTCGAACGCGCCCTGGTCCTCTCCCGCGAGGTCTCGCCTTCCGCCGAAGCTCCCGAACCGGAGGCCTCGGGGCCTCCGTCCTGGACCCCGCCGCTTTCCCGCAGCTCGAGCGATGACCATCTCGAGGAGACCGGGGAGCGGGAAGGGGCACGGGAAGCGAAAAGCTGGCTCGACCTCGCCCTCTCGCTCCTCAGCCTCGGCGACGAGGACGAGGCGATCGCCGCGTACGAGCGCGCCTACACGCTGGACCCCGAACGGGCCCGCCGTTCGCTGTTTCGACCGATGCTCCGACTGGTCACCGCGGTCCAGGAGGGGTCGGAGGAGACCGACCTCGAGGCTCCCATCCCCAAAGACCCGCGCCGCCCCTCGGACGGTCCGCGCCGAACTTTCCCACGGCCCGAGATCTGGTAGCCCCGGTCAAATCGGTTTCGGGGCCGTCGTCACGATCGTCGACTCCGCCCAGTCCTTGACCTTCTCCCGGGCCTGTGCGTGCTGCTCGTAGAAGGCGTGCACCCGTTCGAGCAGCTGGGACTTGCACTCCCCGCAGAGGAGCGTCCCCGAACGGCAGCCGGCCGTGACCTCCCGGAACTTGTCCTCGGATTCCGCGAATCGGGTCCGCCAGAGCGCCCAGATCGAGCAGACCTCGGGCGTGGCGCCGAGCCGTCGTTGCTCCTCGACCGTGGCCCGGCCGCCGGTGAACGCGTTGCGGACCTTCCGGTCGACGGCGTCCGGCGGGTCGTTCAGGAAAAGCGCGTTGTCCGGTCGGTCGCCCGAGGTCGACATCGCGGCGTCCCCGAGGAGGCCGGGGATCATCTGGCTGTGGAGGAGCGCGGGCTTCGGGTAGCCGAGCCCTTCCGCGATGTCCCGGGTGACCCGAAAGTGCGGGTCCTGGTCGATCCCGCACGGGATGAGGCAGGGGATCGAACGGCCCTCGGCCCACGACGGCCAGAAGCACGGGACGGTCTGGAGAGCGGTGTAGAAGACGAGACCGATGTTCGTGCTCGGCTCGAACCCGAAGACCGCCTTGACCGTGGAGTAGGGGATCTTCCGCGCGACCCGGATCGCGAGCGGATAGAGCGCCGCGATCGAGCGGGAGTCGAAGAACACGTGCGTGCGCTTCGGGTCGAACCCGAGGGCGAGGATGTCGTAGAGGTTCTCGAGGCCCCACTGGGCCGTCTCTTCCCGCGTGAGCCCCGAGCGCGCCCAGAACTTCTCGTCGTCCGTGATCTGGATGTACATGGGAACGCCGAGCCGCTGTTGGAGCCACTGGCAGAGGTCGAACGGCACGAGGTGCGACGTGTGGAGCGGTCCCGAGGGCCCGCGTCCGGAGTAGAGGAAGAACGGCTTGCCGGCCGCGAACCCGTCCAAGATCGCCCCGAGGTCGCGGTGCGAATAGTAGATCCCGCGCGTGAGCAGAGGGTGGACGTCCCCGCCCGTGAGATGATGGACCTTCGCGAGGAGCTCGGGCGTCAGTTCCTGGGTTCCGAACAGCTCCCGCAGGCGGGCGTAGTCGATCCGTCCGCGGACCTCGTACGGGGTAACGACGAACTCGTCGGGCTCGGGCATTCGCTAACCCGTCAGCCCTCGGGGAACGTGATCTTGGAGAGGATCGCCTCGCGTTCCGCCATCGGCACCCCCGCCGTGCTCAGCGCCGAGGCGAAGCATTGGCGGGAGTGCTCGAAGTTGATGGTGTGCCCGCAGGATGGACAGCTCGCCCACCCCTGGATCAGGCTGCGAAGCCCCTCCCGGGACGAGGAGGTGTCCCGACGAGCGAATTTCTCCACCAGGATCGCCGCCCCCGCAGAGCTCTCGAGGTTCGTGAGCGGTACCCGGACGGGCGTGTTACAGATCGGACAACGCGCCGGGTTGCGGCAGGTGCATCCCATGAGCGACGGGGTACCTGTCGAGCGGGACTAAAAGACCGTTGGCCCAGCGGGCCGGCCCGCTCGAAGGGAACGTTCAAATGCCCGTCCCCGAAATCGTTGCGACGATGGCGCTCTCCCCGGTCGATGCGGCGATGGAGCTCGGTGAGGAGCTCGTGGAGATCCTGAAGCAGCTCAACCGGTCGGAGATGGAGGCCGGGATGGACCCCGGTCTCGAGGTCGAGGAGCTCCACCACCTGCTCGGACGGGGTCCGCTGCCCTCCGTCACGGCCCCGGACGTGGAACGGGCCGTGAGCGTGCTCGTTGGAAACGGCTTCGCTCGGCGCCTCGACGCGCCCGAGTACTCTTGGGAACGGGGCCGGGTCGTGACGATGCGCTACACGATCACGACCGAGGGGAAGGCGTTCCTGGTCGCCCGTCTCGGCCGGACCGGGCGCGTCGAGTAACCCGTCGCCCGCGGCGGCGCATTTTAAGTAGTGGACCTCCGCGTAATCCTACCCGGATGCCTTCCGACGACGAGCAAAGCGACCCGGTCCACGCGACGCTGATCGCGATCCTCCAGCAGCTCAACCGGGTCGAGTCGATCCACGAGGGCCGGGAAAGTCATCAGAGCCTCGAGCTTCGGGAGCTTGAGCGGCTCCTCTCCGACTTCTGGGCGATCAAGCACGACCAGGTCAAGATCCCGCTCGTGCTCGGGCTCCTCGTTCGCAACCGCATGGTCGATGCGGAGGCGGGTGACCCGGCATCGACCCGGTCACGGACTCCCTCGCCCGCGTCCTACCGGATCACGACCGAGGGGAAGCGGTTCCTGGTCGAATCGTCCGTGAAAGAGGACCGCATCCGCTGACGGCGGAGCGGCTGTTTCCTCCTCGGTAGAAGCGCTGCGCTCGCTAACCGTTAAGTAGCGGACGGGTGTCCCCGCGAATCCATGTCGCGGATCCACTCCGGGCACAAGGGACGCGCCGGTTCGCACCGGCCGTACCCCCTCACGAAGCCCGAGTGGGTCACCATCACCCAGGAGGAGATGGTCGCTCAAGCGGTCCAGCTCTCGAAGACCGGGCTCCTCGCCGCCCAGGTCGGCATGAACCTTCGGGACTCCTACGGCGTCCCCTCCTCTCGGGCCGTGACGGGAAAGCGGCTCGGGGTCCTCCTCCGCGAGAGCGGCATCACGCCGGAGATCCCGGACGACCTCCAGGCGCTGCTCAAGCGCGTCGTCCACATGCAACGCCATCTCGAGACCCACCCGAAGGACCTCTCGAACCGCCGCGGCCTCACGCTGATGGAGTCTCGGATCCGCCGCCTCGCCCGGTACTACCGACAGCGCAAGCGGCTCCCCGAAACGTGGCGGTACACGGCCGCCGCGGCAGCGCTCCAGGTGGAGTGATGCCCTCGGGCCCCGACGGATTCGTTTCCGACCCTCGTTACACCGAAGAGTTCGAACGCGCCCGCTCCCTCCTCCTCGCCCACCCCCAGCGCTGGCGGGTCATCTACCACTACGACGGGGACGGCGTCGCGGCCGCGTCGTGCGCCCTGCGAGCGCTCGAGCGCCTCGGCTACCCGGCGCAGTCGACGCCGCTCGTGGGTGTCGAACGCGAGCGCATGGCGGCTCTCCTCGGCGCGACCGCCGGGCCGGTCCTGGTCATCGATACGGGGGCGAGCTGGCTCGACCTGTTCGTCGAGCACGGCTCGCCCGTGGTGATCCTCGACCACCACAAGTATCCGGGCGCCCCGAATCCGCCGGCGCTCCCATCCCACGTGGCGTTCGTCAACCCACTCGATTGGGGCGTGGACGGAATGAACGAGCTGTGCGCGGGCACCCTGACCTGGCTCTACTCGGTCTTCCTCGACCCCCTCAACTGGGACAACGCTCCCTGGGGACTTTCGGGGGCGATCTCGGACCGGCAGCATATCGGCGGGTTCCGGGGTCTCAACAAGTTGCTCGTCGAGGAGGCCGTCCGACGTTCGCTCGTGGTCCGACGAGCGGGGATCGCGCTCTTCGGCCCGACCGTCGGCGAGGCGCTCGCGGTCGGGATCGACCCGTTCGTGAAGGGGCTCTCGGGCCGACCGGAGGCGGTCGGGCCGTTCCTGCACGCCCTCGGCCTCGACCCGGGCCGACGGCCGGCGAAGCTCACCGAGGACGAGACCCGCCGGCTCGTGGCGGCGCTCAAAGAGCGGCTTTCGTCGAGCGGTGTAGCCCGCGAAGCCGCGGATGTCCTCGACCAGGAGCGGTGGTTCGTCCCGTCCCTGGGCCTGGATGCGGAGGAGGTCGCGAACCGGCAGAACGCCGCCGGGCGCGCGGGCGTACCGGGAGTCGGGATCGCCTATGCCCTCGGCGACCCCCGCTCGGCCGAGCGGGTCCGCACGGCGGAGGCCGAGTGGCGCGCCGGCATCCTGAAGGGGCTCCTTCGGATCGAGAACGACGGCGTTAATTCGATGCGATTCCTTCGGTGGTTCGAGAGCCCCGAGACCCCCCTCGCGGGCGCTCAGGCCGGACTCGCAGTGAACTACCTGCTCCCTCCCGATCACCCCGTCTTCGCCTTCTCGCAAGGGGGTGCCGGCCCGACCAAGGTGAGCGCGCGAGGAACCCTCCGCCAGGTCGACCGCGGCCTCGACCTTTCCGCCGCGTGCCGTGTTGCGGCCAGTGCGGTCGGCGGGGAAGGCGGCGGCCACCGCGTCGCGAGCGGCGCCTCGATCCCGCCCGCTTCCCGCCCCGCCTTCCTCGAGGCGGCGGACCAGGTCCTGGCGGAGCAGCTCGGCCCGAGCGAAGGGGGCTCCCCATGAGCACGCCTCCTCCCGCGGTCCCGGAGGCTCCCGTCGACCGGATCCACGACCGTGCGCTCGAGACGGAGATGCACAAATCCTACATCGATTACGCGATGAGCGTCATCGTCGGGCGGGCGCTCCCGCTCGCCGGGGACGGACTGAAGCCCGTCCACCGCCGGATCCTCTGGTCGATGTGGGAGTCCGGCGCGACCCACGACCGGGCGTACCGCAAGTCCGCGCGCACGGTGGGGGACGTCCTCGGCAAGTACCACCCGCACGGGGACATGGCGGTCTACGACGCGCTCGTGCGCATGGCGCAGTCGTTCAGCCTGCGCTATCCGCTCATCGAAGGCCAGGGGAACTTCGGCTCGATCGACGGCGACTCTCCGGCGGCGATGCGCTACACCGAGGCGCGACTCTCCGCGATCGCGGAGGAGCTCCTCCTCGACATCGAGAAGGAGACGGTCGAGTGGACCGACAACTTTGACGGGACGCTCAAGGAACCGCTCCTCCTCCCTTCGAAGGTCCCCAACCTGCTCGTCAACGGCTCCGCCGGGATCGCGGTCGGCATGGCGACCAACATGCCGCCGCACAACCTGGGCGAGGTCGCGGACGCGCTGCTCTTGCTGCTCACGCATCCGGACGCCTCGCTCGACGACGTCATGAAGGTCCTTCCCGGGCCGGACTTCCCTACCGGTGGCTACCTCTCGACCGAGGGGATCCGCGAGGCCTACGAGACCGGCCGTGGGATGATCCACATGCGCGGCTCCGCGGAGATCCGCGAGCGCGGTGGCAAGGACGAGATCGTGATCACCGAGACCCCGTACGAGGTGAACAAGGCCGCGCTCCTCGAGCTGATCGCGGACCTCGTGAAGGGAAAGCGGATCGACGGGATCACGGACCTCCGGGACGAATCGGACCGCCACGGCACGAGCGTCGTGCTCGAGCTGCGCCGCGATGCCCCGGCCGAGATCGTGCTCAACCGGCTCTACGAGCACACTCCGCTCGAGACGAGCTTTGGCGTCATCAACCTCTGTCTCGTCGAGGGCCATCCCCGCGTCCTCGCGCTCCTCGAGCTCCTGGCCCTCCACTTGGACCACCGCCGGACGATCCTCACACGCCGCACGAAGTTCGACCTCCGGAAGACCGAGGAGCGGCTCCATCTCCTCGAAGGGTTCCTCACCGCGATCGACCACATCGACGAGGTGATCCGGATCATCCGCCGGTCGAAGGACGTCCAAGTCGCGGAGACCAACCTGATGGGAAAGTTCCTGCTCTCGAGCGAGCAGGCGAAGGCGATCCTCGATATGCGCCTCGCCCGCCTCACGGCGCTCGAACGCGAAGCGGTCGAGAAGGAGAAGTCAGAGAAGGAGGCGCTCGCGAAGCACCTGAAGGCGATCCTCGCCTCGCCGAAGCTGCTCGACCAGCTGGTCGCGGACGAGCTCGCGGACCTGAAGAAGCGGTTCGGCGACCCGCGCCGCACGCGCATCGTGCCGGCCTTCACGGAGCGGACGCTCGAGGACCTGATCCCCGACACGGACGTGGTCGTCCTCGTCACGCGGGACGGCTACGTGAAGCGCCTGCCGCTCGACCAGTACCGTCGCCAGCGGCGCGGAGGCCGCGGCCTTATCCAGATGGAGACGAAGGAGGAGGACTTCGTCATCCGCACCTTCGTGACCCGCACGCACGACGACGTCCTGTTCCTCACGAACTTGGGTCGGGTCTACCAACTCAAGGCCTACGAGCTCCCCGAGGGAAGCCGCCACTCGAAGGGGAAGGCGGTCATCAACCTCCTCCCGAAGCTGAAGGACGGGGAACGCGTCCAGACCCTGTTGCCGCTGCGCGGCCTCGCCACGGAAGGCTCGCTCCTCTTCGCGAGCCGTAAGGGGCTCGTGAAGCGGACGACCCTCGACCAGTACCAGAACATCCGCACGAACGGCATCCAGGCGGTCCTGCTCGAAGAAGGGGACGAGCTCGTCGATGTCGCCCTCGTCACGAGCGAGTCGACCGAGATCGTCCTCGCGACCCTCTCCGGCCAGCTCGTGCGCTTCCCGCTCGTCGAGGTACGCCCGATGGGCCGCGCCACCTACGGAGTGATCGGGGTCCGCCTCTCCGCGGGGAAGGACGACCGGGTGGTCGCGATGGCACCCGTCAGCGAACGGTTCCCGATGCTGCTCTCGCTCACCACGACCGGTTACGGGAAGCGCAGCCCGACCGTCGACTACCGCCGGACCCGGCGAGGGGCGAAGGGCGTGCGGACGATCAAGACCGGGGGCCGGAACGGTTCGGTGGTCGCGGTCCTCCCGACGACCGATGCCTCCGAGGTGCTGGTCACGACCCAGCACGGGATCACCATCCGGATGGCCGTGAAGGGGATCCGCTCGCAGGCCCGCAACACCTTGGGGGTCCGTGTCATTCGGCTCGACGAGGGCGACACCGTGCGCGACGCGGTCATCCTCGAGCCGCCGATCGAGACGAACGGTACGGAAGCTCCGGCCGAGAAGCCGAGCTCGAGCGGACCGACGCCCGAGGTCCCCGAACCGCCGGTCGACGAGGAGGACGACGACGACGAGCCCGAGGAGTCCGACGAGCAGCCGGCGAAGGACGACGACTCCGACGACGAGACGGAGGACGACGATGCGTCGCCGCCCGAAGCGGGGTAAGACCGTCCTTCTCTGCCCGAAGTGCGGCTCGATCCGGATCTCGATGATCGCGGGGTCGATCGTCGGGCAGGTCTATCACTGCCAGAACTGCGACTACGTGGGGTCGCTGATCCTCGAGACCGACGTCGCGGACGACGGGACCCCGCTCTCCCAGAGCTAGGGCTCGGTCTCGGCGAGGTCGAGCGCGGCCGTCGGCGGCGCATTCGAGAGCTTCTGGGTGGCTCGGACGACCTCGAGGGCGCACACGGTCGGGCCAACGTCGTGCGTCCGCACGAGCGCGACCCC
>JBEKEY010000041.1:0-17725 GCA_050013595.1 Thermoplasmata archaeon
GGAGAATCGCAAACGGATCGACGCCACGACCGTGCGCCGCGCATTCGTGCCCGACCCGGTCCGCGTGGACGTGGAGGGGTATCCGTTCGACCTCGCTCAGGTAACGCTCCCGAACCACCCCGACCGGCCCGACCTAGGTAGCCGGACCGTCACCGCGGGCCCCTCGTTCTTCCTCCCCCGTCGGGACCTCGCGGCCCATGCGGGGGAGGAGATCCGCCTCAAGGACCTTCTCAACGTTCGACTGGATTCCGAGGTCGCTCCCTCCAGCGGGGCGATGCGCGCGGTGTTCACCAGCCGCGAGAATCGCAAGCTCCCCCGCCTGCAGTGGGTCGCTGCCGAGGGACCCGTGCCGGTCGACCTGCTGGGTCTCGAAGGGGACCATTCCGCGGGCCTCGGAGAGGGCGCGCTCGCCGCCGCACGGCCGGGGGATATCGTCCAGTTCGAGCGGGTCGGCTTCGTTCGGGTCGATTCGGATTGGGCCCCCGGCTCCGTCCCGTTGCGCGTGGTCTACGGGCACCCGTAACGCCGCGCCGAACCTTTTGTATCGGGAATCGCTCTTCTCGTGGGGCTCGCAATGAAGTTCCTTCACACGTCGATCACGGTTCGGAACATGGAGGACAGCCTCGCGTTCTACACGGAGGTCCTCGGCCTCCAATTCGAGCGGCGCCGAACGATCCCGGAGAACCATGCCGAGATCGCCTTCGTTCATGACCCGGCTTCGGGAGCGCGCGTCGAACTCACGCACTGGGAAGGAAAGGACCAGTTCGAGCCCGGTGAGCAGCTCGACCACCTGGCGTTCGAGGTCGCGGACCTCGACCGCTTTCTGATGAGGATCCGCACGAAGGGCGTGCGGGTCGCGAAGGAGCCGTACCGTCTCTCGGGCGGCCCCTCCCGCATCGCGTTCATCCTCGACCCGAACGACGTCTGGATCGAACTGATCGAACACACGCCGACGGCGGGCTAGACGGACGGCCGTGGTCGAGGCGACGCCCGACCCCAGCGCCGACGTCCACCGCCGGTCGCTGCTCGCGGTGTTCGGGGCGACGTTCTTCGTGCGGTTTGCCTTCGGCATCACGCTTGCGGTGTTCGCGAGCTACATCCTCGGCCGACTCTCCAACCTGAGCGGGAACGACGAGGGCACGGTCGGGCTCGTCGCCGCGATGGCCCCGATCGGCGAGTTCACGACCGTCCTGCTCTCGGGAATCGCCACGGACCGGGTCGGCCGCTTCCCGGTGCTGTTCACCGGTATGCTCGGCTCGGCCGTCCTCTTCGGCCTCGTCGCTCTCACTCGCTCGGTCTATGCGCTCGGGGCGTTGAACTTCGTCTTCGGGATTGCGAGCGGGGCGATCCTGGCGTCGAGCCTCGCGGTCATCGCCGACCGGTCGACGGCGGACGAACGGGGCCTCGAAATGGGTCGTTTCGACGCGATGAATCTCGCGGGCTGGTTGGGAGGGTTCGCCTTCGGTATCGCGATCCTCGGGCTGCTCCAGGACCACCTGATCTCGCTCGCGTTCCTGCCGTGGGTGTTCGTTCTTGGCGCGGCCACGCTGCTGGCCGGCTTCCTTGTCGCATGGAACCTGGTTCGGACCGTTCCTCGAACGATTCCGGTCGAGGGGTTCCCGGTCGGCCAGGTCCTTCGGAACGCGTTTCGCCGCGGCGTCCTCCTCGTCACACTTCCGTGGCTCGTCGTGTACATGCTCATCGGCTACGTGCTCGTCTTCGTGGGTAGTGCGTCGGCCGGCATCGGATTCTCCGACCTCTACCTCGCCGCGGGCATCGCGGGAGGTGGCTTTCTTCTGGTCGTCTCGCAGCCCCGGTTCGGCCGCCTCGCCGACCGGTACGGCCGGACCCGCCTGATGAACATCGGCGTCGCTGGATTCGTGGGGGTCATGGTGTTCGCCTCCCTGCTGATCGCCCTCGGTCCCCTGCCGGAACTTCTCGTGGCGCTGGCCATTTGCGTCGTCGCGGCGCTCGCCTATGGGCCGGCGGCCCTGGCCGCGCTCGCCGACCTCGCGTTCGCGCTCAGTCGAGGCACGACGATGGCGATCTACTCCCTCACGATCTCGCTCGGCATGGTGCTAGGTCTCGTGGTGGGTACCCAGCTCGTCGAACGCTTCGGGAACGACGGCTACTACCTCTTCTTCGGCGGAGTCGCCTTCGCGCTCGTCGTTCTTTCGGTCTTCCGCTACCGGGAAGTTCGACTCGGACCCGTGGGCGGGCCTACGATTCCGGCTCGATGATGACGTGCCGCAGGACCGAATGGCTCTGCTTCAGGGCGAGCGTGATCTGGTCGATCGCGGCCTCCATCTGGTCGGTGGTCAAGCCGTCCTGGAAGTTGATCCGTAGCGCGAGGAGCGCGTCCTCCGGCCCGAGGACCATCGACTGAAGCGCGCGGACCTTCGCGACGCGAGGGTCCCGCTCGACCACGCTCAGAATCGTCCGGGCCTCCCCCGGGTCGAGGGCTTGGCCGATAAGAAGACCGCGGCTCTCGAGGGTCAGGACGAGACCGGTGATCACGAGCAGCGCCCCTTCGATGATCGCCGCGGCTCCGTCCGCGACGTACGCCTGGGTCCGGTAGACGATGAGGAGGGAGGAAAACGCGACGAGGCAGCCGAGAATGGAGACCACGTCCTGGTAGAAGATCGACTTGAGCCCGATGTGGCGGGATTCGAGGAGGGATTGCAGCGTCTGCTGGGAGCGACGGACCTCCCGCAGCGTGACCAAGATGCTGACGGCACTGACGCCGAGGGTCGCGCCCACCACGAGCAGAGCGTCCCCGATGTGCGAGATCGGGGTCGGGTTTGTGACCTGGTCGACGCCGGTGGTCAACGCAAGGATGCCCGCGACGGTGAACGTGATGACGATCGAGACGAGCGACCAGTAGAATCGCTCCTTGCCCCGCCCGAACGGATGTCGGTAGTCCGCGGGCAATCGTGAAGCGTAGAGCCCCCAGAGGAGCAGGGCGCTCCCGACCAGGTCCGAGATGGCATAGATCGCTTGGGCGAGGACCGCGCGGCTGCCCGACGAGATCGCGACTAGGAGATTGAACGCGAAGAGCGCTCCGTTGAGAAGGAGGGTCGCGATGATGACGACTTGGGACCGCATGATGCTCGAAGTCTCCGCCCGAGCGAACGGCGGACGGGGGGACGGCGCATAAAGGGTTGTCTAGACGAGGATTCGGCCGGAGGATGACCCCCCCCAGACCAACCGTTAAATCGGGGTGCCCCGTGCTCGACCGAAGGAGTTCCAATGAGCGATTCTTCCGTCAAGCCCTCGGCACCCGGTGCGACCCTCCCGACTCCCGTCCCCCACCATTACCCCCGGCCGGCGCTCAGTCGACTCGGCCTCGGACCCGGCAAGCTGACTCGGCTCAAGCGGCTGCTGTACCAGCACGGTCCGGGCGGCGGCACACTGCTCATACTGCCCATCGACCAGGGGCTCGAGCACGGACCGGTCGACTTCTTTTCGAACCCCGACGCGCTCGACCCCCAATACCAATACGACCTCGCGAGCGAGGGGAAGTTCTCGGCCATCGCGCTCCACATCGGCCTCGCGGAGAAGTACTTCCACGAATATGCCGGGGATGTACCGCTCATCCTGAAGCTGAACGGGAAGACGGCCATTCCCGGGGATGCCCAGGCCTTCAGCCCCCTCACGGGCACGGTCGAGGATGCGGTTCGCCTGGGCGCGGACGCCGTCGGCTACACGGTCTACGTCGGCTCGCCCGCGCAGGACCGGGATTTTCTGCAGTTCATGGAGGTTCGCAAAGGGGCTCAGCGCCTCGGAATGCCGCTCATCGTCTGGGCCTACCCCCGCGGCGAGGCGGTCGGCAAGAAGGGTGGCAAGGAGAGCCTCTATGCGATCGACTACGCGGCGCGCGTGGCCCACGAACTCGGAGCGGACGTGGTGAAACTGAACTATCCGGTCGCCTCCGAGAAGGACGTGGACAGCCCACCGCCGTACAACACGCTCCGGCTCCCCCCCTCCGACGCCTTCCGCAAGGTCGTGCAAAGCGCCGGCCGGTCCCTCGTGCTGGTGTCGGGCGGGGAGAAGATCGACGATGCCGATCTCCTGCGCAAGGTCCGATCGTCGATGGACGCCGGCGCGACGGGTATCATCTTCGGGCGTAACCTCTGGCAACGGCCCAAGGCCGAAGCGCTTCGACTGACCCGGGAACTCCATGCCATCTTCCGGGAGTACGCGCAACCCCCGGCCTGACGCGACGCTCCGACTGTTCGTCGTCCTGGCGGGCGAGGACCACCCCAAGGCGTGCACCGGGCGTCGTCTGGTCCATTGGGGCCGGGTCGTCCGGGTCCCACGAGAGGACGCGAGTTCCCCAACCCCGATCGTCCTCGACCCGTATGCACCGACACCGCTTTCCGGGGCCGACCGAGAGCCCGCGCAGAACGGCGGACTTCTCGTCGTCGATTGCTCGTGGAACCGCCTCGCGTCCCGAGGAACCTTCCCGGGCGCAGAGAGGGGGGACCGCCCGCGTGGGCGGCATCGACGGCTCCCGGTCCTCGTCGCGACGAACCCGCAGCATTACGGTCGTCTCGCTCAACTGAACACGGTGGAAGCGTTCTGCGCGGCGCTCTACCTCCTCGGACGCACCGAGGCGGCGGCGCAGGTCATCGCCGGGTTCTCGGGAGGCGACGAGTTCCTGAAGGTGAACCGGGTGCGGCTCGACCGATACCGGCAGGCGGCGCGCCCCGCGGAGGTCGCGGTGGCAGAGAAGGAACTCTTCGGGTCGCCGTGAGGCGGGGTAGGTAGCTCACTCGTTCCTCGGCGCCCAGACCCCGATCACGAGGAAGGCCACGACCGCGATGGTAACCCCCGCGATCGTGGGAAGCGCCGCGGTCGTGAACGTGGGCGTGTTGTAGTACGAGAGCCCCATGAAGAGCGCGTAGACCGCTCCGATGATGATCGCGACACCGAACCAGGCGAACGGCGTGACCCCACGTTCCGCCGACGAGGCGCTCGCGCTCACGGACTCACCCACAGGATCCCCCACATGCCCATGATCTCCCCCGAATCGGAGCCCGTCATCCAGGTCGACTCACCGGCCGGGTTGTAGACGTACGGGATCGGACTCACGAGGCCGTACACGTAGACGCCGGCGGGCAGGGTCGCGGACTCGTTCATGACCGAGCCGACCCGCAGCGGCATCGTGGTGACCGGGACCAGGTTAGCGCCGGTCGTGTTGATTGCGTAGATCCCGAGCCGGTACGGGAGGGTGTCGTTGTGGGCTGCGAGGTAGTTCAGCTGCCCGTTCGGGTCGTTCGTGGTCACGTTCACGAGGTAGCTATCGACCCCGATGCTGGACGTTGGAATGTAGTACTGGAACGAGACGTTTCCCGGGGTGGCAGTGAGGGTGGGGCCCGGGACCGAGTTGTCGAAGAGACCTTCCTGGTCCACGATTAGGAAGGCCCCGTTCGCACCCATCACCGGAGGATCGTAGATGTCCCCTTCGCCGCCGTTCGACAGATATTGAGCGAGGCTCGACGTGCCGCTCGCCGGTAACACGACCAGGGCGGCCACGTCTTGGCCGAACCACGGCCCGTTGTATTCGGAATCCGGCGCGGCGTAGACTCCGGGAACCGAAGGTGCCTGGAAGAGCCAGTAGGACGTCGCGTCCGGGATCACTTGAATGTCGACCGTGGGAAGATTGCGGAACGGCAAGTAGAAACCGCCGGTCGCTCCCGAGGCGGTGGCGTTCACCGCCACCCACTGTCCCGCGTGAACCACCATCACATCGGCGTACGAACCGTGGATCGGACCGTTCTCCTGAACGCCCCAGTAGTACTGGTAGTTCACGAGATTGAAGTACTCGCTGCCGGCGGGAGGGTCCGAGGGCGTGCCGATCATCGTGGAATCGGAAACCGTCACCGGCGAGGTGGCGACGAGGACGCCGAGGATCAGTACGACGACCACCGTGATCCAGGTGCGCTCGGCCCCCTCGCGCTTTGCGCGCGGAGCGTGACGCTCGAACTTCGCGTCCGATATCGGCACGGTCGGTTGCGGATGCGTCGATTGCGCCATCTTTCGCACGATCTCGTCGAGCGAAAGTCCCTGGACGGTGAGGACCTCGCCCTTGAACAAAGTCAGAAGAACGTTGGCGACGAAGAAGAGTTGGGCTCCGATCGAGATGATGACGAAGACCATGAGCCAGACCTGGTCGTTCACGACGGCGCTCGTGAGCGGGAAGATCAGGGACCGTCGGAGGATACCATCGGAGCCCAAGAGGTCCATGAAGAAGACCAGGCCGACCCATCCGATCGCGGTCGAAACGAAGTGGGCCCGAGCGAGCCGGGGGGAGTACCACAAACGTCCGGCGAGCAGCGGGAACGCCGCGTAGACCACAGCGAACCCGCCCGCGGCGATCGAGAGGAGCGCGATCGCATGGAAGTGGCTGACGATGAACATCGTGTTGTGGAGGTCGATGTCGAACGCGAGCGTGTTGTTGTCGGGTCCGGTGAGTCCACCCGCCATCGTGCCGGCGAACGAGAGTAGCAGGAACAACGTGACGGCGTTCCACTGCCATTCCCCCCTCTTCACGCCCTTCGTGGTCATCCAGACCGTGAAGAACGTGATCGCCGAGGGAATGATGATCAGGAACGTCAGGGCCATCGTGAGCCAGGCGGACCACGGCGGGACGGGAGTGAGGTAGAGGTGGTGGATCGACAGGGCCGGAGTGAGGATCGTGAAGATCACGGCGGCGGCGAATGCGGCACGGTAACTGTAGACCGGACGCTTCGCGAAGATCGGGACGAGGAAGTAGAACGCCGTGATCGGGATCAGGAAGAGGATGTAGACGACCCCGTGGCCGAAGAACCAGAAGAGTACCTGGTTCGCGAGCGGGTCCACCGGGCCGACCCCGAAGTAGTTGACGAGGTCCCAGGCCGAGGAGGCGAGGACCGTGACGTAGGAGACAGGGATCAGGATGACCGTCGCGAGGACGAAGAGCGCGAAGGGAGGTATCCGTCGGACCTGCCCGCGGTGGCTCCGCCACCAGTCGGCGAAGTGGACGAGCATCCAGGCCGCCCAGATGATGACACCGACGCACAGGGCGATCCAACCGATGTACCAGAGCGGGCTCGCGACGTACGACGAGAGGCCCCGGATCCCGAGCGGCGAATAAAAATACCATCCGAGCGCCGGGAAGTAATTGTCGTTGAACTGAGGGAACAGGTAGAATGGGCCTTCCATGAGGATCATGCTGAGGTTCACGAGGAGGACCGACAGGTAGTAGGCCCACTTGTGGCGCGGGACCAATCCGAACGCCGTAACGAAGATAATCCCGAAGAGCGCGAGCTCGAGCTGCTGGGCGAACCCGAACAGCATGCGTATCCCGTGCAGGGTGAGCGAGGAGTAGATCTCCTGGTTCGAGAGATGCAGGGATTGGCCCAGCGCGAACGCCGTGACCTGCGTCTCGAACCCGAAGATGTCGAAGGCGCCGACGATCCCCCAGAAGACCGACGCGACCACCATCAGCATGGTGATGCGGGTCATCCAGTCGCGGTCGAGCTGGAACACTCTTTGGAAGAAGGTCAGTTTCGCGAGACGCGAGCGGATCGCCTCTTCGGTGGCGTCAAAGAACCGGATGACCGCGGGGGGCCTTTCGAAGACGGGAACCGGTGCCTCGGGCGCTTCGGCCGGCGGGGGAACGGCGTCGTTCGTGTTCATGCGACGACGGACCTGCGATGAAATCGGACGAGCCGTTATCTCACGGCGGTTCGAACCGACGGACCACGTCAATCTCGCTTGACGCTCCCCCGCGAACGGTCGGTGGGGAAGTCAAGGCCGAACTCACCCGGGGCTCGGAAACGACCGGCCCTCGGTCGGGAGATGCTCGACGATCAGGTCGGTCACCGTCGATAAAGGGGAGCGGAGAGGGAGAAACGCGACGATTACGCCGCCGTACCGTTCGTAGATCCGCGACGTGTGGAGCGTGAGACATCGCCCACCGTAGAGCGGTCTTCCCGTCAGGTCCGGGTCGTGCCCCCGCAGGAACATCCGAAGGCCGGTCGCTTCCAGAAAATGATCGAGGTCTCGGGACCCCCACGGGGGGGCGGCGCCTCGACGGATGCGCGAGGCTTCGCATTCCGCCCACGTGATCTCGGCGAGGCGCTCGTCGTCCGCGGAACGGAACGACTCGGTCCACGGTTGGGGAAGCTTCCCCCGCGGGAACCCAGCGTGGGCCAGGTACGCACCGTTCAAGGTGGTGACCGCGAGTGGACCCCGCTCGAGCAACCCCACAATGCGATCGTATCGAGTGGAATCCGGTCCCCACAGCTCGTCCACCTCGTCGGGCAGATCGTGAGGAACGGCGGGGATCCGATGAACCAACTCGTGATTCCCCTGGATGAGGTAGACTCGGTGGGGGGCCTCGGCCGCGAGGCCCAGGAGAAACAACGCGTTCGCGACCGCCCCCGCGCCGCAGTCGTCGGGAGCTCGGTCGACGTAGTCGCCGAGGCCGATCAGGCAGCGGTTCCCCGCGCGATACCGCTGGACCACCTCCTCGGTCGATCTCCAGTCTCCGTGCGAGTCGCCGAACACCACCGCCTCGTCAGCGGTGCCGTCGGGGATCTCGACCCAGGGGCCGCGCACGGGCACCCGGCCCTCGAGGTGGTCCAACAGTTCGTCCGCCTCCGCCCCCGAGAGACCCAGGATCTCGGAAGGCATGAGAGCGGTCGGCATCGAGGATCCCGTGGACCTCTTACGGATTCCCGAGAAGTGCGGGGGGCCGGAGTTCCCGGCGGCCGGTCGTGGCGACCGACGCACCCTTTGAACCGGCGAATGCCCTAGGCAACAGGGTCCTAAGCCCTGCCTCGGTGGCCCCGCCGAACAGGTCGGACGGATTGGCCGAGCTGGAGCACCCCCGCACGGGGAGAATCAAGCGACCCGAAGAGTAGCCCCGGCAGGAGTTTCGGCCGTCGGGGAATCCAACCTCCGCGGCGTTCGAACCTGCGTCGCGAGATCCAGAGTCTCGCATGATTGGCCACTACACCACGGGGCTACGAAGATGCCAGCTTCGGGTCGTTGATAAACGTTGCCGCGAGGCGAAGCTCCGGACCGCCGGGACCCCGAGTTCGACCACACGACACAAATAGACAGGGGCAGTCCCTCGCCCGTCCATGCCCGGGGGGCTGCATGGTGGGGGAAGGGACGATCCGCCCGAACGATCGGGAGCCATCCGCCACTTCCGCCGCCGGTCCCACGGGCACGATCGCGACCGCAGGCTCGCTTCCCCCTAATAGAGCCGCGCCGCTCCGCTGGAGCCGACCGGCGACGTTCCTTTACCTTGCGGTTCCCGCCGCGATCGGAGTCCTCGCGGTTTCCGACCCGGGGTTCACCGCGGCGGGCCTCGCGAGCTACCTCCCGACCGCCACGGTCGATGTCTCGTACTCGTTCCTGCGGATGTCTGCCGCCTACCTGCTCTCGCTCGTGTTCGCCCTCTCGTACGGGTACTACGCCGCCACCCACCACACGGGAGAGCGGGTCATGATCCCCATCCTCGATATTCTTCAATCCGTTCCGATCCTCGGGTTCTTTCCGGTCGTGGTCCTCGTACTTTACAACCTCCAGCCCTCGGGATTCGGCCCGAACCTGGCGTCGGTGATCCTGATCTTCACGTCGATGTCGTGGAACATGGTCTTCGGGGTGTACGAATCCCTGAAGACCGTCCCCTCGGACCTCCGCGAAGCGGCCGACACGTTCCGGCTGAGCGGATGGCTTCGCTTCCGGCGACTCCTCTTCCCCGCCACCGTGAACCGAATGGTGTACAACTCGGTCCTCTCATGGACGGGCGGCTGGTTCTTCCTCGTCGAGGCCGAGATCTTCACGACCAACGGCGCGGCATTGCCCGGGATCGGGAGTTTCCTCTCCTTCGCGGCGAGCGGCCACAACACGGAGCAATTCATCGCGGGGCTCATCGTTCTCGTGGTCGTCATCGCGCTGCTCGATTTCCTACTGTGGCGACCCCTCGGCCACTACGCCGAAAGGTTCCGGTTCGACCAGGCACCCTCGGGAGAAGGGGAGCTGATCATGCCGGCCGGCACCTCGGGCCGATTCCGCCGTGCTGCGTCGTACGTCACGCGCGGGGTTCGTACGGGCGTTTCCCGGCTGAGCACGCCGCTCGTCCAGCTGGCCGCGATCACGGTCCGGCCGAGTCGTCGGACGAGCCCACGCCGTCAGGCGGTCATTTACCATGTCTCGCTGGGGACGATCCTGGTCCTGGTCTGGCTGATGCTCATCGCCATCGCCGTGGCCGTCTACACCGTGTTCAGTGGCACGATCGTGCCCCCTGTGCGGGCACAGATGCTACAGATCCCGTTGGCCGTGGGATTCTCGCTCGTCCGTCTCGTCGTTGCGTTCGCTATCTGCCTTGCGATCGCGCTCCCGCTCGCCATCGTCCTAGCCCGAGGCCCGCGCGCTCGCCGGGTCGGACTTCCCATCGTGGAGGTGGTCGCATCCTTCCCTGCGACCGCGCTCTTCCCGGTCATCATCTTCGAGCTCGTCCCCTACATCAGCGCGGAGGGCGCGTCGGTGCTGATGCTCATGACCGGGATGATCTGGTATCTCTTCTTCAACTTGCTTTCGGGCATACGCTCGATACCACCGGATCTGGAGGAGGCCGCTCGATCGTTCGGTCTCAAGGGCCGGAAGTTGCTGCGGCGGGTCCTCGTCCCGGGGGTCTTTACCGCCCTGATCACCGGCTCTATCACCGCCTTCGGAGGAGGGTGGAACACCTTGATCGTGGCCGAGTACCTCAAGGTCGGAACCGGCCCGTCCCTGAGCGTCCTCGGAGTCGGTCAGTTGATCGACATCGGGTACGCGGAGTCCGCAACCGGAGGGTATCCGCTGATGGTCGCGGCGCTCTTCGCCCTGATCGCCTCGGTCATCACAATCAACGAACTCATATGGAAGCCGCTCTACCGCCGTGCGGTCGAGCGATACCGGTACGATTGATGCCGGGGACCGGTCGGTAAGGGCAGGGGAGGTCTGTGGCGCTGATCCAAGTCGAGCATGTCGACAAGAGCTTCGCTTCCCGACACGGGACGATCTCGATCATGCAGGACATCTCCTTCGAGGTCAAAGATTCGGATTTTGTCGCGATCGTAGGACCGTCCGGTTGTGGGAAATCGACGCTCCTTCGTCTCATCCAGGGCCTCGACCATCCTACGGGAGGTACGATCTCGTTCCGGGACCAGAAGGTCGAGACCGTTTGCCCGCAGATGGCGATGGTCTTCCAGAGCTTCGCGCTCTATCCTTGGCTGACGGTCGCCCAGAACGTCGCCTTCGGACTCGAGGCGCTTGGCTGGTCGACCGACCGCATCGGGCCGCAAGTCGAGCGATACATCTCGGTGACCGGTCTCGATGGTTTTCAGGAGGCCTATCCTCGTGAGCTGTCCGGCGGAATGCGCCAGCGCGTGGGATTAGCCCGAGCCCTGGCCGTCGAGCCGGCGGTTCTGCTCATGGACGAGCCGTTCAGTGCCCTCGACCCCCTCACCGCGGAGAGTCTCCGAGAAGAGGTCCTCCAGCTGTGGCGCGATCCCCAGCTGCCTCCGGACGCCGTACTGCTGGTCAGTCACAATATCGAGGAGGCCATCCAGCTCGCGGACCGGGTGATCGTACTCTCGCGCCG
Source organism: Thermoplasmata archaeon (assembly GCA_050013595.1). Classification (GTDB taxonomy): domain Archaea; phylum Thermoplasmatota; class Thermoplasmata; order Lutacidiplasmatales; family UBA184; genus Lutacidiplasma. The sequence goes on from JBEKEY010000041.1 coordinate 11,645, forward strand.
ACCGGGCCACATCCTCGCTCAGGTCACGGTGGACCTCCCCCGGCCGCGAGACCGAAAGTCCGCGGCGTTCTACGACCTCACCGACCGGGTATACTCGCTGATTACCCAAGGAGGATCGGCCATCCAACCGGGGCCTGCGGTGGAAGGTGCTCCCCCCGCCGGGTAAGACTTATAGAACGGGTATTGGTAGGGTCGCTCCCCGAGTAGAACCGTGCCGACGACCTTTCCGAAATGCAACCCTACCGAGATGATGGGGCTGCTCGTCCTCCTGAACTCCCACAAAGGTTCCGAGGACGTTGCGCTCCTCGCGGACGACCTCGACCTGGAGATCGACGAGATCTTCCCGGCCCTCGAGTTCGCCGAGGTCCTTCAGCTCGTGAAGGTGGCGGAGGGCCGGGCGACGTTCACCGATCTCGGGAAGAAGCTCGTGGGAGGCTCGATCCGGGACCGGAAGGCCATCATTCGCGATCAACTGCGGAAGACGACCCTCTTCAAGACGCTCCTTCGGGCGCTCGACAACGCTCCCGACCACGCGCTGACGGACGACGACCTCGGGCAGATCGTCTCCTTTACGGCCGCCCCGGTCGATGAGGCGGTGCAGAACATCGTGAACTGGGGGCGCTACGCCGACCTCTTCCGCTACGATGCGGACGAACGCCGCCTGGTCCTGACGCGGCGCGCGGCAGGCGGCCGTTCCGGTTCGGGCCCGGCACATCCTCCCTCGCCCCCCGGAGCCGCCGAGGGCGGCTCGTCCGCGCCATCCAAGCGTCTGCACTCGGACTCATCGAACCCCGAGCTCCGCACCACCGTTCTCGCGACCGCTGCGAACTGATTCCCGTTCGTTGGCCGAACTCGTGGGCCGTCGCGGCTCACCACGCACCTGAAGGGACCGGCTGCCGGGACGCCGGCCTTCGTTCGACCGATCTGCCCAGAAGGAAGGGATGGAGTTTCCAAAGGGCTTAAGGCGGCGTCCCTATCCCCGCCTCCGCGGGCACGTAGATCAGCGGAAGATCGCTGCTTTCGCAAAGCAGAGGTCGGGGGTTCAAATCCCCCCGTGTCCATACCTTAAAGGGTTAAGAACCACCATGTTATTGGCTAATTCATGCCCCGGACCGGCGTACCCGCCGCCCTCTTGTTGTCCGACCCGGACGTGCGCCGCTGGTTCGATAATCTCGCCCGGGGATCCCACGCGACCGCGGACATCAACCTCCGTCGCCTCGACGCCCTGTGCAAATCGCTGGGTACGACGCCCGCCCAAATGTCCCAGCTGAACGAGAAACAACTCCACGACCGATTCCTTGATTTCGTCTCCTCCGAGGAGAAACGAGGCGTTGCCGGGTCCTACATCGTTCGCACGATGAAAGCCGGAAAATCATGGCTCCTGCACAACGGGAAGAAGCTCGACCGACCGATCCGAGTGCGGGGAGCGAAGGATACGCCCTCTTTGCGCGACGAACGCGTTCCGACGCAAGAGGAACTTCGGAAGATCCTGCTCGCGGGAACCCCTCGAATCCGGTCCGCGGTCGCTTTAGTCGCCTTCTCGGGGCTTCGCCCCGAGGTCCTCGGAAACTACCTCGGGAACGACGGTCTCACGTTGGGGGACTTCGTCGAGCTGAAGATCGGCAAAGACTCGGTGACGTTTGCGACGGTCCCAACTCTCGTTCGTGTGCGGCCGGAACTCTCTAAGAACGCGGCGGGTTATGTTTCATTCCTCTCGGAGGAGGGGTGCGACTACATCACACAGTATCTGTCGGATCGCATCCGAGCGGGGGAGAAACTCGGTTCCGACACGGACCTGATTCACCCCGACCGCGCGGCAAAACGGTTCATTCGAACCCTCAACATTGGCGACGCGATTCGAACCGCGATTCGCGGGGCAGGATTCCATTGGCGTCCGTACGTCCTTCGGCACTACTTCGACACTCAGCTCTTGACGGCAGAGTCGAAGGGGAAGGTGGCCCACGATTTTCGAGTTTACTGGATGGGGCACGTCGGAAGCATCGACGCGAGGTACACCACCAATAAACGGCACCTCCCCAAGGAGCTCGTAGAGGAAATGCGCGCGGCGTACCGGCGCTGCGAGCCGTTCCTCTCGACCATTCCGTCCCGAAGTGAGGCGGAAGCGCAATCGAAGATCGCAAAAGTGATGTTGATGGGGCTGGGCTACACTGAAAAGGAGCTCGCCTCGGTCGATTTCGATGACCTGGACGTTGCAACCTTCCAGGATCTCGTCACGAAGAAGACAGGACAGAACGCCTCATCCAAAGAGTCGCGCCAGCTTTTGGTCGATTCCGAACAGTTGCCCAGATATCTCGAGGAAGGGTGGAAGGTGGTTACCGCGGTTAATGGCCACCAGGTGGTCCTGAATCCGCCGGAGTGACAATGAGGCGGAACCAACCGACGACCTTGTTGGCGTATTCGTGGCGGGGGATGTCGTCCGGTTCGCCAAGGACCAAGATTCGCAACGGGTGGGAGGGACCGAGATTTTCCGCCATCGCCTTGATCTCGCGCAGAGAGACCATCAGGTCCGCGCCGGCGAAACGTGCGAGAGAAGACGGTCGGGAGTAGAAACGCGGAATTTCCGTACGGGAGATGGTTGCTCCGCCGGCCATTCCGATCACCGCCACTCCGACCGAACGAGTCCGGGTCAAAGTACCGACCTCTGCCGATGGAGGATGGAAAGTGGAGCCCTCTGAGGATACTTCGGGTGGAGATAGGTGATACCTCAAGGTCTGCGCTCCTCAAGAAGAGAGGGGCACCGTCTTGGACGAACGCTCACCGCCCTTTGGGCGGAATGGCGAGTCAAGATGAACAGGGCTCGGCGTCGGCATGAGAAGTGGATAGACCGGGCGCGGCCCTGCCGGGACCCGATGATGCATCTGACCGTCAGGTCCCCGATTTCTCGTCAGAGGACCCGAGAAGGGACTCGACGGACCCAGCGGGCCCGGATGATTGGGAGAGGGGGTCTCGGCGGCGTCGGCCCAACCGGTCCAGGCCGTGAATGCGATGAATGGAGCAAGTCCAGGACCGGCTAAGCCTCAGGACCGACTTGTGGACCAGCGGTGGACCGACCTGTGGACCAGCGGTGGACCGACCTGTGGACCAGCGGCCAAAATGGCTCGCCGGTGGACCGACGCGGTTCGAGCCGTTGGTCCACTGATTCACCGCCAGAGAATGACGAGGGTGGACCAGCGAGCCCCAGTGGACCGACTGATTAGGTAGAGTAGGGTTTGAGGTACGTCGGTCCACTGGTCCAGAGTCACGCCCCGAAGATCAGCGCACATTCCCGTCTGCCCCATGCCTTGGTGAGATCGATAATCGCACCGACCGCTGTGGACCCGACTCCTACCACTATGAGCGACAGGTATGTTACCGGGGTCGCCCGAGCGGCCGCAGCGCTGCCACTGGAGTTCGCGATAAGGGCGACAACAGGAACCATCCTCGGCCCGGAACGAACAACTAAGCTCACGAGTTGTGCTGACCGCGTGCCGACGATGCCGACGTGCCGGCGTATGAGAAAGGGGTATACGTCCTATCGGCACGACAGAGTCGGCATCACAGCCAGAGGATCATTGCACGCCTTGGGGGGCCTCTTCCCCGGACCAGCGTGACTGTCACCCCGAAGACTACAAGGGCAACCCCGACGACCATTAGCGCGAGGCAGGTCTCGAGCGTCGAAGGCGGAGCCCCGGCGATGCAGGTCGGGTTCGCGACGCACGCATCGAACGCCGCGAACCACTCGCCCGCGAGCAACAAGACAGAAAGGCCGATCGTCGCCAGGGCGACGCCGCTCCAGACGATCCGCGAACTCGTCCCCGATGGATTCGGATTGTTCGAGATGCCTTCTCGCATCTTTCTCCCTCGCAAAGAGAGGGAGAAAGGGCGAGACCCCCGCGCAATCCATCGCGATCGATGCGATTGGCAAAAGTGTGGGGTCAACCCGTTCTGTCGGAGACCTCGAGGCGCACGACTCTTCGATTGAGTAGGGACCAGCGAACGAGCCCCAGCGCCCCGAAGGCAACCAGACCGATTCCCACGACGATAAGGAGGTACGCGAGGGGGTAGAGGGGCCCGACTCCGACTGCCGTGCAGGCGAATGGACCGGAGCAGTTCAAGTAGGGAACCGCAAAATTCACCCAGATTCCGACGAGAAGCGACCCTGTTCCGACACCAATGGGAGCCGCGGCACGGCCAGGGTGTGGATGTTTGCCTAGGCCGGCCATGGTCGCGCCTTCAAGCGTGATTCGCTTAACGGGTTATCAAGGTCCGCACCGATTGACGCACGCGGCGCGGGGGGGACCCGGCTATCAACGTTCCGCCCGATTTGATGGGTAGAATGCTGCCCTCCCTCGAGAGCTCACGCTGGGCGCGGGGCCTGCTCGGTTGTCCCTTCACTTTGACCCGGAGGAAGTGAGAATCTCCGTGCTCGACTCGCAACCAGCTATGAGCGCCCTTCCGCGCACCAAGACATCAGCGACGTCAAGCTCCCGATCGGTAACCCACACTCACGAGCAAGTGACGGCCGGCGTCTCCGTCGGCCTCACGGGGCCCCCCCAGTGGCGCGACCGCCCGGGACTGTGATCGGTGTAGGGAGTGCCCCGCCGGAGCACCGCATACACCAGCTGTGTGAGACGCTGAGCCGCCGTGACGGCCCCTCCCCCTCGGGAATGACGGCGCGCGGCGCGCTTGCCCGCTCGGGCCGCCAGGCCCGAGCGGGCGCGACGGCGGTGCCGCCACGATGCCTCTACCAATATCCACTGCAACAGATGATTGCAGTCGTTCCGAAGGTGACCCTGGTAACTCGAGTCCGCCGACTGGAAGTTGGTCGGACAAAGGCCGCAGTACGCGACCACCTGGCGGACGTTGCGGAATCGCTCGATCGGGGTGAGGAACGCCACCAGCACGACGCTCGTAACGGGACCCAGGCCGGGAATTGAACCAACGAGCTGGGCCTGGGGGTCCGTCTCATAGACTTCCTTGAGGGTCTTCTCGAGGGGACGGAGCAGACCCTCCAGCGCGATCACTGCATCGAGGCCACGGTCGATCTCAGGATATCGCCCCCGAAGCTCCTCGCGTTGCCTCTTCCGTGAGAGGAGCCGTTCGGAGTAGGGGATCCCCTTCGCCAGGAGAAGGGAGTAAGTGTGATTCCGCATCGCCACCAGTTTCCGCTGGAAGAAGACCCAGTCCCGTGTGAGACGTCGGAGCGCGCGGAGATCAGGGGGCGGTGCGAACGCCAGCGGCAGCGCATTGAGTCGGAGCAGCTCGGCAAGAGCCTCGCTGTCTACGCGGTCGTTCTTCAAGCTCGTCTCCGCGATGAGCCGAGTCTTCAGTGGGTTCGAGAGCACCACGGAGGCCGCGGCGGACGCCGCGGCGTCGTAGTAGTGCTCCCACACCGTCGTTGCCTCAAGGGCGACGTGTTTCTCGCCGGGGAGTTCCCTGAGATACTCGATCAACTCGTGGTCGGTCGGGCCCAGCTTCTTCTGATCGATCCGGTTCCCCATCGGATCCACCGCGGTCGCCACAACCAGGCTCTTGTGCACGTCGAGTCCGACGTACGTGATTCTCTCCATCGGTCGCCTCCGAGGGCAGGACACGAGGCGACCGCCCATGCTCTTTCGCCCCATCGGGCGGAACGTACGATGTCCTCACGAGCGGAGCGAGCGGGGAGGACCCGCGGCACCGACCGCTTTTCCGTTGTCTTGCAGGTCTTGGCTAAGGCGGTCTCTGAGACTCACTTAGACTGGGGAGTCGCGGGCGTGCGACTCGGTACGTACGCCCCGAGTAGGCGGGCGAGCCCCACGATCAGCGCCCACCAAAACATCAGAGAGCCGCCGATGAAGATGAGGAAGACTCCGAGGGGCTCGGGATAGAGAGTCGGTGCAGACGTGCACGCGAAGAATCCGGGACAAGGGCCGGGTGCGGGCGTCGCGTAGGCTGCCCAGAACCCGACCAGAATTAGCCCCAACCCGATGCCGAGAACGAGATACCCTGCCGGCGAGTGGAACCCTCGATTACGGTCCGCCATCGGATCCTTGCTTGTTGATCGGGCACACTCCCCTTAGTTTCTTCGTCCAACGCGAG